>NZ_JBFRYC010000005.1:0-289441 GCF_040892615.1 Thioclava arctica | reverse complement strand
GTTAGAGAGTGGTTTGCCGCCCGCAATCAATTCGCTATCATGTTCGACGAGCGCTTCAATGCTTAACCGTATCTGAAACCCGCATGGGCCGAACCAGATACACAGAGTTCATGACACTCCCTTTCTTTTCCGTGACTTCACAACGAACACCGTCATTCTCGACAGCTCAACGAGAGGAGCAATCGCTGGGGGCTTCATCGCAGGTTTTCTTGGGTTAGGGGCGACCCTATTCTCGATTTCTTCTTTGAAGTTCGAGAACAAACATCGAGAAAAAAACTTGGATGCCGCTCAAGTCAGATCGATTGCAATTAAGGCAATCGACTTGAACGATTACATTCAGAAGAATTACAGGCACTTCCTAACTTACGACGAAACAACAAAAATATTTTTCTCTCGAAAGGAAGGGCGTGCAAACTTTACCAAGCCACTAGAAGGATTATTTCCTCACATCGAGTTCGCAGTCGATGAAAGGGCTTTTCTCTTGAAAGCGGGAGGCGCGGAACTTCTCAATCTAGCGTCGGATGCAAAAGGCATCTCCGAGTCGTTTTCCTTTCTTCACGAAAAGCACAAAGAAGCATTCTACGAATTGTTTTTAGTATACTCAAAAGGAATAGATGAAAGAAATGGATACAAGTTGACCGGAAGCATTGATGCAAACAGCATCGAGCTTATGAAAATGATGGACATTGAGGGGCACTTTCACTCGTTTTTGGTCAGAGCATCTTCATCGATGCAAGTGTTCACGGAGAAGATTGTCGAACTTAACAACCAAGTGTCGCAGAAGCAAATCCGATACGACTTGACGAATGAAATGCCTGCCAGCGAAAACACTCACAGGCAAGAGATTCCTTAAGTATCATCTTCCCGCCCGGCGGCAACGCCGGGCCGCGCCCGACCCGCCCCCCAAGGCGGGCGCATCTGTACTGTCTCGTGAATGACGCGCCTCTGCGCTTGCCTCTCCACCTGCGCCGAGAACAGATGTTGCACGCGCCCACCCTCGGGTCGGTCGCGGCCCTAAGCGCTCAACACGAGTGCCCCCTGCCCTTCGCTTGCGCTTCGGGCGTTCGCCGCCGAACCGCTCCACTGGAGCGTTTCTGATCGCGGCTCACCCCTCGGGTCGGTCGCGGCCCTCCTCGCCTGATACCAACCGTGCTACACTCCCTCCCATGACCCAACGCTTCCACGCCCCACAATTGCGCGACTATCCCACCGCCCTGCGCGAACTTCGCCAAGGCTGCAAAACCTCGCATTGGATCTGGTGGATTTTCCCGCAACTCGCCGCGCTCGGGCGCAGTCAGCGGGCGCGCGAGTATGGAATCGCGGATCTGGCCGAGGCGCGGGACTATCTCGCCGATCCAGTCTTGCGCGCGCGGCTGGTAGAGGCCTCCGAGGCGGTGCTTGCCCATGCCGATACCGATATCGAGGACATCATGGGGCCGGTCGATGCGCTCAAACTGCGCTCTTGTGCGACGCTGTTCGAGGCTGCCTCAAATGGAAAGGAGCCGGTGTTTCCCCGGCTCCTTGAGACATTCTATGGCGGGCAACGCTGCCCTCTGACATTGGCCGAGATCGGCCTTCAAGATTAGCCCGGTGACATCCCCCGCAGCCGTTCAGACCGGCGGCGCAGCAGCTCGACCGTGGTCAGCAGCGCAATGGAGAAGAACACGAGGATCGTCGCCACGGCGAGGATCGCCGGGCTGATCTGCTCGCGGATGCCGTTCCACATTTGACGCGGGATGGTCTGTTGCTCGTAGCCGCCCACGAACAGCACCACCACGACCTCATCGAACGAGGACACAAAGGCAAACAGCGCGCCCGACACCACGCCGGGCAGGATCAGCGGCATGATGATCTTGAAAAACGTCGTGCGCGGATTGGCCCCCATATTCGCCGCCGCTCGACTGAGAGAATTGTCGAACCCCACCAGCGTTGCCGTCACGGTGATGATGACAAAGGGAATGCCCAGCGTCGCATGCGCCATGATGATGCCGGGATAGGTATGGGCCAGCCCGACCTTGGAGTAGAAAAAGAACAGCCCCGTCGCGGTGATAATGATCGGCACGATCATCGGCGAAATCAGCACGGCCATAATCGCGCGGCGATAGGGCATTTCCGGGCGCGACAGACCAAGCGCGGCCAAGGTGCCCAGCGACGTGGCCAAGATCGTTGCGAAGAACCCGATGATGAGCGAGTTTTTCGCCACCCCGATCCAGGTCGAATGCTGCCAGGCATCCATCCACCATGACCAGCCGCGCTCTAGCTGCGGTTCCTGCATGCCAAAGGTTAGCAGCAAGTCATACCAGCGCGACGAATAGCCCGCCGGATTGAAGTTGAGCATTTCCTTGGTGAAGGTGAAATAGGGCTGCGCATTGAATGACAGCGGGATGATCACCACGATCGGCGCGATCAGGAAGAAAAAGATCAGCCCGCACAACACCAGATAGGTGTAGTGCCATGCGCGTTCGAGCGGGCTTGCATAAGCGGGAAGTGCCATATCGGTGTCTCCTCAGCCCAGTTTCATGTTGTCGATGCCCACGAGCCGGTCATAGAGCCAATACAAGATCACGACTCCGCCCAGCAGCAGCGAGGCAAGCGCGGCCGCCAGCGACCAGTTGAGCGATTTCTGCATGTGGAAGGCGATCATGTTCGAGATCAGCTGACCATCGGCGCCACCAACCAAGGCGGGCGTGATGTAATAACCGACCGAGAGGATGAAGACCAACAGCGAACCAGCCCCGATCCCCGGCAGGGTTTGCGGCAGGTAGATTTTGCGAAACGCCGTCCAGCTGGTAGCGCCAAGGCTGCGCGCGGCGCGCACATAGCTTGGCGGGATCGTGCGCATCACCGAATAGAGCGGCAGCACCATGAAGGGCAGCAGGATATGGGTCATCGCGATGATCGTGCCAGTCTTGTTATACATCATCTCAAGGCGCCCATCGTTATTGATGATGCCAAGCCAGACGAGGACATCGTTCAGCACGCCCTGTTGTTGCAGCAGCACCATCCACGAGGTCGTGCGCACCAGAAGCGAGGTCCAGAAGGGCAGCAGCACGAAGATCATCAAGAGGTTCGATTTCGCAAGCGGCAAGGTGGCGAGCAGATGCGCAATCGGAAAGGCGAGGATCATGCACAGCACGGTGATGATGATCGACAGCATCGCAGTGCGGCCAAACAGCTTGCCATAAATCGCGCGGTTGGGATTAACGGGAACGATATTGTTGTCCTTGTCGCGGGTATGATCCATCGCGGCGAGGTAGAAATCAATCGTATAGGGCGAGCTGGCCGAGCGCATCGCGCGCCACAGGTTGGCATCGCTCCAGCCTGCGTCGGCCCCCAAGATCGCCTCTTTCCACGGCGGCTCAAGCTTGTCGATCTTGCGCGCGGTCGAAGTGAACAGCGAGCGCGTGCCCGCCACATCATAGTTAATCCGCGTGCCCGCCTGCCCCTGCGTGCGATCTGCCTTCATCAGCTTGAGATCGCTGGCCAGCGCGGCATAGGCGCTTTCGTCAATAGGTGAGCCCAGCGGATGGGCCTTGAACCATTTGTCCAGCGCGGGCGCGGTCGAGGAAAACCCGTCATTATAGATCGATTGCTTGAGCATCTGCCCGATCGGCACGACAAAGGTCACGAGAACAAACAACAAGAGCGGCGCAACGAGGAAAAACGCCCGCCGTTTCGCACGCACCTGACTTGCCGCCAACGCCGCCTTCAGCGACTTGCCGTCTGCGGTTCTCAATTCGGTCGTGACATCTGTCATCATCTCTCCTCGGGAAGCAGGTCTGCGCGTGGCAGGCGACGAAATTCGATATTAGGAAGGGCGCGCAATACGGCGTCGGCCCTTGGAAAACAGATCGGGCCGCGCAAGTTACCTCGCGCGGCCCGGTGTCAGATTAACCAGCAAGCCAAGCGTTGAAACGCTCGCTCAGCTCGGTGTCATGATCGGCCCAGAACTCAAAGTCATTGACCAGAGCGTTCTTCATGTTGGCTTCGGCGGTGGGCATTTCGGGGCCCATTTCGGTCTTGCCGTCCTGATACAGCCCAACCAACGGTGCCGAGGATTTACGCGCCGGACCGTAGGAGATCCATTTCGCCTGATCCGCGAGCTGCTGCGTGCTAGTCGCGAATTTCAGATATTCCTTGGCCTCTTTCATATGCGGCGCGCCCTTGGGGATCACGAAGAGATCGAAATCAAGAACCTGACCGTCCCAGACGATCTTGAAGGGCTGGTTCTCGGCCACTTGGGCGTTGAAAATCCGACCGTTATACGCAGTGGTCATGACCACTTCGCCATCCGCCAGAAGCTGCGGCGGTTGCGCGCCAGCATCCCACCAGACGATATCGTTCTTGATCGTGTCGAGCTTTTTGAACGCGCGATCCACACCTTCGGGAGTGGAGAGCACTTTGTAGACGTCCGCTGCGGGCACGCCGTCAGCCATCAGCGCCATTTCCATCGTCGCTTTGGCGGATTTGCGCAGACCGCGCTTGCCGGGGAACTTCTTGGTGTCGAAGAAATCGGCGATCGTGGTCGGGGTGCCTTTGACCTTGTCGGTGTTATAGGCCATGACCGTCGACCAGACGATATTTGCAACGGCGCAATCCGTGAGCGCGCCGTCAATGAAATCCTTCGAAGCAGGGGTTCCATCAGGCGCAGCGGCCAGATCGGTATCGGGGTCGATCGGCTCTAGCAAACCTTCGTCGCACAGGCGCACCGCGTCGGATTTCTCGACATCGGCCACGTCGATCGAGACGTTATTGGCCTCAACCTGTGCTTTGATCGGGGTGCCGGGGTTGTCGGCGGCTTCCATATTCACATCAATGCCGGTCGCTGCAGTGAAGGGCTTGTTATAGGCTTCGACCTGGCTTTTCTCATAAGCGCCGCCCCAAGACAGGACGGTGACCGATTCAGCTTGAGCCGCAACGCTGGCAAGGCCGAACATTGCTGTACTCAAAATCAAGATCTTCTTCATGTGTAACTCCCAGTTGGTTGATTTTTTACGACTTTTTGTCGTTTGGCCGCTGAATTGCGGCAGGTCGCAGCAGCGGGTGCCGCTGCGATGTCTGTTACATCGGTTCAAGCGCGCGCGCGTCTTGCGGATGCCAACCGATTTTAAGCGTCTCACCCGGTTTCAGGCGCACCTGATCCAGCGTGTTGCGCGATTTCATCACGAACTCTTCAGAGCCTGCAACGCGCATCCGGGTGCGGAAAATGTCACCCATATAGATCACTTCAAGCACCTCGGCGCTGATCGTGTGCGAGCCTTCGGGCATCATATCCGGTTTGAATTCCACGCGTTCCGGGCGGATCGAGACAAGGGTTTTCTGCCCTGCCTCACGGATATTCACCGCCGTCGCGTCGATGATCTCACCGGTTTCAAGTCGAACGGTGCAAGTATCGCCATTCAGGCTTTCAACGATTCCCAGCAGCTTGTTATTCTCACCGATGAACTGCGCAACAAAGCTGTTTTGCGGGCGCTCATAGAGCTCATCTGGAGGCGCAAGTTGTTGGATGCGACCGTCGTCAAACACCGCGACGCGGTCCGACATGGTCAGTGCCTCGCCCTGATCGTGGGTCACATAGACCACCGTAATCCCAAGCGAGTCGTGCAAATGCTTGATTTCGAACTGCATATGCTCGCGCAACTGCTTATCGAGCGCCCCCAGCGGTTCGTCCATCAAAACCAGTTTGGGGTCAAACACCAGTGCGCGCGCCAAGGCGATCCGCTGCTGCTGACCGCCCGAAAGCTGGGCCGGACGGCGGTTGATGAAAGCGCCCATCTGCACCATATCCAGCGCGCGTTTGACCTTGGTCTCACGCTCGTCCTTGCCCATGCCCCGCACGTTCAGCGGGAACGCAAGGTTCTCACCGACCGTCATATGCGGGAATAGGGCGTAATTCTGAAACACCATGCCGATACCGCGTTTATGCGGCGGCACATGGTTGATATTTTCGCCATCGAGCCGGATTTCGCCATGCGTCGCCATCTCAAAGCCCGCAAGCATCATCAAACACGTGGTTTTGCCCGAGCCCGACGGCCCCAGCATCGTCACAAATTCGCCCTTGCCGATCGATAGATTGAGATCCTTTACGACGAGCGTTTCGCCGTCATAGCTCTTCTGCACACGGTCGAAGACGACGAAGCCTTCGTCGTTATCAGCGTTGGTCAAAGCGGGCTCCCCATTGGTTCTTATATTTGGTCATTTCCCGTGCATATGACTAAACCAAGGGCACTTGCAGAATTCAACTTGTTTTTCTGATTGCTGCAAATGAACCGGGCCACGCGCAAGAATTGCCTGAAAAATCATCTATTTGCGCCCCATCTCGCGCAAGCCTTGACCAAAGCCTGCATGCCTGCCTGTCAATGTTGACCCAGGGTAACATGCCGCGCACGCGCGACCCATAGTCGGCGCTGGCGCGTCGTTTCGGCAAAAAGGACGCCTGCCAATTTCGGCATCGCGCGCAGCAATAACCAGCGCGCCCGCCTCTAAAGCGCCCAATGCAAAACGGCCCCCGGCCAATAGCTTTCGACCCATGCCCCCTGCGCTTGCACAAACGCGTGGCGGGGCAACAAGATGTGGTGGTATTGGACCACGCGCACGCCGCCCCAGCCAGACGCCGCCAGAAGCTTAGCCCGGCCCAGCGCCCCCGCCTCCCCGTCCGGCAGCCCCAATGCGCCCTTGCCGCCATGACAAGAGCCCCCCAAAGACAGCATCAAAAACACTCCGAAAACCCGGTTAATAGCACAAAACACTGGATGAAATTTGAGCCAATTTCGCCAAAACGGCGGACCAAATGACGAAGGCCCGGACGGGATGCGTCCGGGCCTTTCGGCAAATCTGGTGCGGTCGAGAAGACTCGAACTTCCACGGGAGTTACCCCACAGCGACCTCAACGCTGCGCGTCTACCAATTCCGCCACGACCGCACAGTCTAGGCTTGGTGAGGCGCGTCTTAGCCAAAGCCTCGCGCGATGGAAAGGGGGTATTTCGGCTTAGGCCACAGTTTTTTTCAACGCTGGACCCGTTGAGGGCTGCGGGCCGGGGCGTCTTGCCCGGCCCGCGCCCAAGATTACACGCCTATTGCGCAGCGCCCGTTGTGACCAGATCAGCAGCCATATTGGCAAAACCGGGAAGCCCTGCCCCTTTGGTCGCTGTCGGGACCGGCTCGGTCATCGAGTGACCGTTGATCACCAGTGCTGCCTTGCGGATAAGGGCATTGCGCTCGGGTTGGCCGGGGGCAAAGACCGGCGTGGCGGTCACACTTTTCTCATACCAGCCCAGCGCCAGATCGCGGCGCTCCTGCGTGCCGATACCGCGCACCAAATGGTGGCCGATCAGCTCCCCATAGCCGTCTTGACCCAGCGCGCTCAGCACCAGCGCCGAGCCAATCGCCACGCCCATATCATCGGTGCGATAGCCAACCGACAGGCAGATCTTGGCGGTGCCCGTCAATTGCGCGGGGCTCATACCTGAACCCGCAACAAAGGCTTTGACCTGATCAATCACCACGTCACGCGGGCTGATCCCGGCCGAGGCAACCTCGGATTTCAGCAGCGCGCCAAAATCACGGCACTGCGCCGTAACCTGATCGGGCGTGAAGCCCGAGATTTTGGCCGCCATCGCCTCACCACTGTCAATCGCGTAGCCGCGTGCGAGGCAGAACTGCTCCCCAAGCGCCTGATCGGCATCGCTCATTGCCGCTTCGGTCATGAACCCGCCATTGGACGAGGTCACAAGCCCGACCTTGGCGCAGTAAGAGGCCAGCGACACTGTCGGTACGGCCGCCGCAAAAGAGGGCATCGTGGGTGTGTTCGCCTCACTCAACTGTGCCGCGAAAGCTGGCCCACCCGAGGCCATCACGGTATCGGGCAAGCCCTGCGACTGCGTGCTCAGGTTTGATCCGGGCGCGCCCGCCATCACTGGCGCTGTCTGATCGAGCTTTTGGCAGGTGGCCTGACGACAGGTGAACATGGCAGGCGTTGCGCCCACCGCCTGGAAGTCATTGCGTTCATAGCCTTGTGGGGTCGAGGCAAAGATCCGCACGGTGCAATTATCGCCATTGCACCAGAAGCCCTGCCCCAGCACCGACGTATCCAGCAGGTAATCCGTGCGCCCGTCGGCGTTCATGTCGGCCAATTGCACAAAGCCCGAGCGCGCGATGAGCTGCTGTGGCTGCACATTTGAGTTGCGCGCGATTTCAAACACAGCCTCCGACACTTCGGGTGGAAGCCCCCCAATCGTGCCGCCCGCATATTTCGGCGACCCCGCCCCGCCCAGCATCTGCTCGCGCGTTTCAACAAGAAGACCGCGCATTCCCTGCGGATGCGTCGAGATGGTCTGCGCCACGGCAGAGCCGCCCAGTCTGGCCTTTTGATACGCAGAGGTCAGGATCGTGCGTTCAAGCTCGCTCAGATTGCCGGTGATCGGGAAATCCATGAACGCCTGATATTGCGAGATGCCCGTGCGCGAATTGCGCCCAAGCACACCATCGGGCCGGCCCACATTCCAGCCGAAATGATTGAGCGAAGCTTGCACTTCGCGATTTTGTTCGCGCTGTGCTGAGGACATCGAAGGTGCCCTGTAAACGTTTCTCGTGACCGTGCGAGTTCGGGTGGTGCGATTGCGATTCGCCTCATTCACGATCGCGCCGCCGATGATGCCACCGATCACGCCGCCGACAATGTCAGAGCCCCCCGCCGCCACTGGTCCCACCGGACCAAAGGCGATGCCAAGCGCGAGTGCGCCGGTAATCCAAGCCTTGTGTTTCATCTTTAGACCCTCCAGTCCCATGCTTTCGGCTTTGCTTTTTGCAGCGTAAAAGCCATTTTGCAGCGCCAAGGGGGGGCTCTTGGATGTGAAGCACTCCACGGCACCGCTCACCAATCCGTTATAGTTTGCGGGGCGAATCGCTTGGATGGCAAGAAGAATTGACGTTGGGTAAGGGAATCCAGCGCCGGAAAAGGAGATGTCATGGTCGAGTGGCGCATCAGCGATACCTTGGTGCCTTACCAAGAGGCGCTTGCCTTTATGGAGGCGCGCGTGGCGCAAATTTCCGCCGGCGACGCCGATGAGATGATCTGGTTGCTTGAACACCCCCCGCTTTACACGGCGGGCACGTCGGCCAAACCCGCCGATCTTGTCGATCCCGACCGCTTTCCCGTCCATGAGGCGGGACGGGGCGGGCAATATACCTATCACGGCCCCGGTCAACGCATCGCTTATGTGATGCTGGACCTCAACAAACGTGGGCGCGATGTACGCCAATTCGTGCATCAACTCGAGACATGGGTGATCGCAGCGCTGGCTGAATTCAACGTCACCGGTGCGATCCGTGAGGGGCGCGTGGGCGTCTGGGTCACCCGGCCCGAAAAGCCGCGAAGCGCCGATGGAACCTTGGCCGAAGACAAAATCGCCGCGATCGGCGTCAAGCTGCGCCGCTGGGTCAGCTTTCACGGCATCTCGATCAATGTTGACCCCGATCTCAGCCATTTTGAGGGAATCGTGCCCTGCGGGATTCGCGACCATGGCGTGACCAGTCTTGTCGATTTGGGCATTCCCGCGACGATGGCCGATCTTGACGTCGCGCTGGCTGCGACATTCGCGCGCACCTTCGCGGGGAAACCCGCTCACGCGCGATAAAGTTACTGACATTGACTATATTTTGCATGTTAAGACCGCCTTCAAGACAGCGTGACTGTCTGTGAAGGCCGGACCGGGAGGGTCCGCACTGCTTACACAAAACCAAGGGAATACGCGATGAAACTTAGCTTGATTGCCTCGATCACCGCCATCGCCTTGGCTGGCCCTGCTTTCGCGCAGGACGCCGCCAAGGGCGAAAAAGAATTCAAGAAATGCAAAGCCTGCCACTCGATCGTCGCCCCTGATGGGACCGCCATCTACAAAGGCGGCAAGGTCGGCCCGAACCTTTATAACGTCGTGGGTCGCCCCGTCGCATCCGTCGAGGGCTTCAAATACAAGGACGGCATCAAGGAACTGGGCGCGACTGGCGCGGTCTGGACCGCCGAAGACATCGCAAGCTACATAACCGATCCGTCGACCTATCTCGAAGAGAAAACCGGCGATCCCAAAGCCAAATCGGGCATGACCTGGAAGCAAAAGAAAGATCAGGCCGATATCGCCGCCTATCTTGCCTCCCCCGAGGTTTCGCCGGGCAACGCCAGCTAAGCAGCGCTTGCGCACTCAGAACACGAAAAGGCGGGGCTGCGGACCCGCCTTTTTTCGTTGTAGCCCCCGTGATCGACGCTGCGACATGCAAATATTCAAGATTCTGCAAAAATCTTCACGGAGCTGCGACAATTTTTCACGGTTGCGTGTGTTGAAATCTTGCTCCGGGCGCAAAACCCCCATAACGTCACCCTAATCAGGCCCATGGGAGGGAGACCCCGGCCTGCAGGGAGATATGGGAGTATACTATGGCCGACGCAGCCGTCCACGGCGAAGGTGCACATGGAAGCCGCGGGTTCTTTACCCGTTGGTTCATGTCCACCAACCACAAGGATATCGGGATCCTCTACCTGTTCACCGCAGGGTTTGTTGGCCTGATTTCAGTTCTTTTCACAGTTTATATGCGCCTCGAGCTGATGGAGCCCGGCGTGCAATACATGTGCCAAGAGGGCGCAAGATTTATCGCCAACGCGGCCGAGGAATGCACCCCCGACGGGCATCTTTGGAACGTGATGATCACCTATCACGGCGTTCTGATGATGTTCTTCGTGGTGATTCCGGCGCTGTTCGGGGGCTTTGGCAACTACTTCATGCCGCTCCAGATCGGTGCGCCGGATATGGCGTTCCCGCGGATGAACAACCTCAGCTACTGGCTGTATGTCGCAGGCACCTCGTTGGGGATCGCGTCGCTGCTGGCACCCGGTGGCGGTGGTGGCATGGGTTCGGGCGTGGGCTGGGTGCTCTACCCGCCGCTTTCAACCAATGAATCCGGCTATTCGATGGATCTGGCGATCTTTGCCGTACACGTTTCGGGCGCCAGCTCGATCCTTGGCGCGATCAACATGATCACCACGTTCCTGAATATGCGCACACCGGGCATGACGCTGCACAAAGTGCCGCTGTTTGCCTGGTCGATCTTTGTGACCTCATGGCTGATCCTGCTGTCTCTGCCGGTTCTGGCGGGCGCGATCACCATGCTGCTGATGGATCGCAATTTCGGCACCACCTTCTTTGACCCTGCAGGCGGTGGCGATCCGATCCTCTATCAGCACATCCTGTGGTTCTTCGGTCACCCCGAGGTCTACATCATCATCCTGCCGGGCTTTGGCATCATCAGCCACGTCATCGCGACCTTCTCGCGCAAGCCGGTCTTTGGCTATCTGCCGATGGTCTATGCGATGGTCGCGATCGGGGTGCTGGGCTTTGTCGTCTGGGCGCACCACATGTACACGGTGGGCCTATCACTGACGCAGCAAAGCTACTTCATGGTGGCGACGATGGTGATCGCGGTGCCCACGGGCGTGAAAGTGTTCAGCTGGATCGCGACGATGTGGGGCGGTTCGATCCAGTTCAAGACGCCGATGCTTTGGGCGCTTGGCTTCTTGTTCCTGTTCACCATCGGCGGCGTGACCGGTGTGGTTCTCAGCCAAGCTCCGCTGGATCGCGTCTATCACGACACCTACTACGTCGTGGCGCACTTCCACTATGTGATGTCGCTTGGCGCGGTGTTCGCGATCTTTGCCGGGATCTATTTCTGGATCGGCAAGATGTCGGGGCGGCAGTACCCGGAATGGGCGGGCCAGCTGCATTTCTGGGCGATGTTTATCGGCTCGAACCTGATCTTCTTCCCGCAGCACTTCCTGGGCCGTCAGGGTATGCCGCGCCGCTACATCGACTATCCAGAGGCCTTTGCCACCTGGAACTATGTTAGCTCGATCGGGGCGTTCATCTCGTTTGCCAGCTTCATCTTCTTCATTGGCATCGTGTTCTACACCTTGTTCTTCGGCAAGCGCGTGACCGAGAACAACTACTGGAACGAATATGCCGACACGCTGGAATGGACCCTGCCCTGCCCGCCGCCCGAACATACGTTCGAGCAGCTTCCCAAGCGCGAGGACTGGGACCACGCCCATTCCCATTAGCGGCGCTCCCATCTTCCTGATCTAGAAACGGCCCCGGTGTGATCCGGGGCCGTTTTTTATTGTAGGAAGCGCGCGCAGAACGCTTTGCCGAGTTGGCGATCCGCGTTATCTTTGAGCCTGCGCGTGAACGAGTGACCTTATGCCCTATCGCTGGACACATAGCCCTGCCGCCGGGGCCACTGCGGCCCAAACCGCAACCGAGTTGCACCTGTGGCCCTACCACTCTTTGCCGCGCAAAGGCTTCGTGACCTTCATCGTCATTTTCGTAACGCTGATCAGCCTGCCGCTCTTTGCGGTGCTTGGGCGGGTGGCGCTGTGGTGGCTTTTGCCCTTCATCATGGCAACCGTGGCAGGGGTCTGGTGGGCGATCTCGGCAAGCTATCGCACCGGCGAGGTGCGCGAGGTTCTGTCGTTCAGCCCCCAAAAGCTGCATCTGACGCGCCATGATCCCGGTCGTGCGAAAGCGCGCGATTGGGAGGCAAACCCGCATTGGGTACGTGTCGAAATGCACGCCAAGGGCGGGCCAGTGCCCGATTATCTGACCTTGTTGGGCGGTCCGCGCGAAGTCGAGATCGGTGCTTTCCTGACACCCGAAGAGCGGCGCACCCTTCATAACGAGCTGACCCGTCGGCTTGCCGAGCTTCGCGCTCCGGGCCAGTTTTAGCGCCTAGTTCTGCACGCCCACGCCCGGGCCCGAGACTGGCAGACATTGATAGGTTTTCTCGATCTTGAGCGCGGCTTGACGTGCCCACGCATCGCTTTGGCCATTGATCTTTCGAGTCGCGGTTTTGGGCGGCGCGCCCGCTGTGAGCGCCCCGATCAACGCCGTTGCGAACGTATCGCCATAAGCCCGAATCTCGGCCTCATAAGCTGTGTGGGCCTGCAAAGCGCGTGTCTTGGTGGCGCGCGGCGTGACGCTCGGCGCACAAAGATATCCCAATTCCCCCCCAGCCACGCGGGAGGGAAACTGAAACATCTGTCTGTCGGGATAACTGCGTTTGAGGTCATCTAAGCCTGCTGACGGCACACAGGCCCCAAGCAGTGAAACGACCCCCAACGCGCCAAGCACACGTCGATTGAGACGGTTGGGCATGGCACACTCCACTCACTCACACAGTCACATTCTAGTGCCAACATCCCCGAGCCAGCAAAGGCCCCTCAGGCGGATCGCGATCATCAGGGATGAGAGCAGGGCCAAAGAGCGCCTGAGGCGCTGCGGCCCTGCCCCTTAGACGGTAAGGCGATCCTTGACCTGCGGACCGACTTTGGAGAAATCCATCTGGCCAGTGTATTCCGCCTTCAACTCGCCCATTACGCGGCCCATATCGCGGATCGAATCTGCACCGAGCTTGGCAATGGCGCCATCAATGGCCGCCGAGACCTCTTCATCACTCAGTTGGCGGGGCAGGAAATCTTCGATCACGGAGACCTCGGACAGCTCCTTTTCGGCCAGTTCCAGCCGCCCGCCTTCTTCATAGGCGCGCGCGCTTTCCTGACGCTGCTTGACCATTTTCCCCATGATCGCAAGCACTTCAGGATCACCGACGGTGCCCTCACCTTCGCCTTCCGAGCGCATCGCAATCTCACGGTCCTTGATGGCCGCATTGATCAGGCGCAGCGTCGAAAGCCGCTCGCGATCCTTGTCCTTCATTGCCGTCTTTAGTGCGGCTGCGATCCGTTCTCGCATTTCCATGATCAGCGTCCCCTACGTATCAAGACGTCAGAATAGCTGCTTTGCGAAATGCGCACAACCAATGCAAATTATTGATTTTATTGAATAATACAAATCTCTTTCTGGCCCTTGACCCGCGCGCATCGCGCGCCTAAGTTCCGTCGAATTTTGCCTCGGGGAGTCGCGCCATGCCTGCAAGTCAGACCGCAACGGAAAAGCCCACTGCATTGATCGCTCTGGCAGATGGACAGCTTTTCTACGGCCACGGATTTGGGGCCCCCGGAGAGACAGTCGCTGAACTGGTGTTCAACACCGCGATGACAGGCTATCAGGAAATCATGACCGACCCATCCTATGCGGGCCAGGTCGTGACCTTCACCTTCCCCCATATCGGCAATACCGGCGTCACCCCGGAAGACGATGAAACCGCAGAACCTTTTGCTGCGGGCATGGTGGTGAAATGGGACCCGACCGCCCCCAGCAATTGGCGCGCCACCGAAACCCTCGTCGAGTGGCTGGAAAAGCGCGGCCGCATCGGCGTCGGTGGCGTTGACACCCGCCGCCTGACCCGCGCGATCCGCCAGCAAGGCGCGCCGCATGTGGCGCTGGCCTACAACCCCGATGGCGTGTTTGACATCGAGGCGCTGGTCAAAAAAGCGCGCGACTGGAGCGGGCTTGTCGGCCTTGATCTGGCCAAGGATGTGACCTGCGCGCAAAGCTATCACTGGGATCAGATGCGCTGGGCTTGGCCCGAAGGCTACAGCGCGGCGACCGATTGCGATCTCAAAGTTGTCGCGATCGATTACGGTGCGAAACGCAACATTCTGCGCTGTCTGGCTTCGGCGGGCTGCGATGTGACGGTGCTGCCTGCCTCTGCGACCGCCGAAGATGTGCTCGCGCTCAACCCCGATGGGGTGTTCCTATCCAATGGCCCCGGCGATCCGGCGGCGACGGGCGTCTATGCCGTGCCCATGATCAAGGGGGTGCTGGACGCGCAATTGCCAGTCTTTGGAATCTGCCTTGGTCACCAGATGCTGGCGTTGGCGCTGGGGGCCAAGACGATCAAGATGAATCACGGCCATCACGGCGCCAACCATCCGGTGAAAGACCTGACCACAGGCAAGGTTGAGATCACTTCGATGAACCATGGCTTTACCGTCGATAGCCAGACGCTGCCGGCAGGCGTGAGCGAAACGCATATCTCGCTGTTTGATGGCTCCAATTGCGGTATCGCGCTGCAAGATCGCCCGGTTTTCTCGGTGCAGCACCACCCCGAAGCGAGCCCCGGCCCGCAGGACAGCTACTATCTGTTCGAGCGCTTCGCCGATGCGATGCGTGCGCGCAAAGCGTCTTGAAATCGTGGCATTTTTGCGCCCTCCGGGCGTGAATGCCACGCAATGCCCTTGATCTGTTAATCCTCTGTTAACCCTCACTGCGCAAGGTGTGAGCGGGACAGTGATTAGGGGCGACTCATGGCGCGGGCCAAGTCAAGTATTCTGGAATTTCCGACAGACTTGGCGCAGGCAGCGCCGCCGCTCTCGGCGCTTCAAACGGCGACGCCCGCGCAGCGCCTGCGCCGGGTATTCCCAAAATCCTCAACCGAGCGCACATCGCGCACCCCGCTGGGCCAGATCTTGCTGGAAATGGGCGAGGTGGAACCAGGAAATCTGCTCAAGGCGCTGGCGCTGCGACAGCGCGAAGATGTGCGGCTTGGAGATATCCTGCTCACCCATGGCTGGGTCGAGGAACCGGCCTTGATGGCCGCCCTCGCGCGGCAATGGCAGGTCTCGGTTGTCGATCTGATGCGCGAACATCCCGATCCCCGGCTGATTGATGCGCTGGGGGCTGAACTGTGCTTGGCGCAAGCCATGGTGCCGTGGCGCCAGATCGGTGGGCAAACCGTGATCGCGACCGCACGTCCCGAAAGTTTCGCAGCGCTGAAATCCGCCCTGCCCGCGAAATTCGCGCCCTATCGCATGATGCTCGCCCCCGAACGCGATGTGCATGACAGCCTGCTGCAGCGTCGCCAAACCGCCCTGATCCGGCGCGCCGAGGTCAAGGTCGACCCCACCGAAAGCTGCCGCACCCATAATGAGGCCCGCGCGGCGCGGATCGCGGGGGGCTTTGTGGTTCTGACGTTGCTGGGGCTGTGGTTTGCACCGCAAGCGATCTTTGGGCTTCTGTTTGGCTGGGTGATGCTGACCTTGATCGCCTCGATGGGGTTGAAATTGCTGGCGTTCACGGCCGAATTCCGTGCGCGGCGCAAGGTGGATGCCCACCCCGTGCCCCTACATAGTCCAACCACGGGCCCGCCTCCGCGCCTGCCGATCATTTCCATGATGGTGCCGCTGTTTCGCGAGAATGACATTGCGCCACGGCTGGTGGAGCGGTTGGGGCGGCTCAACTATCCGCGCGAGTTGCTGGATGTGATCCTTGTCGCCGAGCAAAGCGATGCCATCACCCGCGAGGCTTTGGCGCATGCGCGATTGCCCCGCTGGATGCGGATCGTGACCGTGCCCGACGGCCCGATCAAGACCAAGCCGCGCGCGCTGAACTATGCGTTGAGCTTTTGCCGCGGCTCGGTGATCGGAGTCTGGGATGCCGAGGATGCGCCCGAACCCGATCAACTCCATATCGTGGCGCGCCATTTTGCGCAGGCCCCGCGTGAGGTGGCCTGCCTGCAAGGCGTCCTCGATTACTATAACCCGCGCACCAACTGGCTCTCGCGCTGCTTCACCATCGAATATGCGACCTGGTTTCGCATGTTTCTGCCGGGTCTGGCGCGGCTGGGCTTCGTGGTGCCTTTGGGTGGGACAACGCTGTTTTTCCGCCGCGACGCACTGGAGAAACTTGGCGGTTGGGACGCCCATAACGTGACCGAAGACGCCGATCTGGGCGTGCGTTTGGCACGCCATGGCTATCGCACCGAATTGATCCCCGCCGTCACCTATGAAGAGGCCAATTGCCGCACGATTCCGTGGGTCAAGCAACGTTCACGTTGGCTCAAGGGCTATGCGATGACGTGGTCGGTGCATATGCGCAATCCGTTGCAGCTTTGGCGCGATCTTGGCACCAAGCGGTTCATCGGCGTGCAAATCCTGATCCTCGGCTCGCTGTCGCAATACATACTCGCCCCGGTCCTGTGGAGCTTCTGGATCACGTTGTTCGGGCTATGGCACCCGATCGCTTCGAACATGCCGGCAAGTTTGTTCTGGCCGATGATGGCGCTGTTCGTGCTCTCGGAGCTGCTCAATATCGCGGCTGGAATGTGGTCCGTGCGCCATGAAGATCATCGCCATCTCATCAAATGGGTGCCCTCGCTGCATCTGTATTTTCCACTGGGCGCGCTGGCAGGTTGGAAAGCGATCTATGAGGTCATCACGATGCCATTTTATTGGGACAAGACCCATCACGGCATCTTTGACACCGCGCATATCCAAAGCGAACAGCGCAGCGGCCCGACCCCAACAAGCCTGATCCCGGCCATCACCAAGGCCAACGCTATCCTGACGCAGCCAGCCCCACGCACCCCGCGCGCGCCCTTGATCGACTGACGCTTGGTTACAGTGCTTCGGCCCAATGGCCAGCCGTGCCATGTCCCGCCGCGTCCAGCTTGAGACGGGTTTCAAAGGCAAGCGAGATATGGGCGCGCAGGGCTGCCGCCGCAGCCTCTTCGTCGCCCTCGCGGATCGCATCAATGATCGCCTGATGTTCATCAAGCGCCGCCGCGCCCCGCCCTTTCACCGCCAGCGAGGTGGTCGCCAAAAGCGCCATCGAGCGATGCACCAGATCAAGCTGCTGCACGAGATAGCGGTTATGCGACGCCAGATGGATCTGGTGATGAAAGCGCCGATTGGCCCGGCTCAGCGCCTCGGGGCTGTTCAACTGGCCGCGATCCTCATCAATCATGTTTTGCAGCACGCGCACCTCTTCGGGGGCGGCGTGTTTGGCCGCCAGTCGTGCCGCCAGCGCCTCTAGCTCGGCGCGCACAACGTAAAGCTCGGCGAGTTGATTGTGATCCAGCGATGCCACGATCAGCGAGCGGCCATCGCGCGCCAACATCTGCTGCGTCTCAAGGCGCTGCAATGCTTCGCGCACCGGCGTACGCGAGACACCGAATCGATCTGCCAATTCGGACTCAACCAAACGGTTGCCGGGCCGATAAATCCCCTCGTCGATCGCTTCGAGTATCAGCGTGTAGGCGTCTTTTTGCATCTGTCCTGCCTTGCATCTTGCGTCAGATTAGGCACGCGCGGGGGGGCATGACAAGCAGATTGCACCTGCGCGCGCCCCGGCCTAGCGTGCGCGCCATGAGCACACATGATTTCTCCCAAGTGACCGACTGGGTCTTTGACCTCGACAACACGCTATATCCGCCCTCGGCGCGCCTCTTTGATCAGATCGAAGTGAAGATGACCGATTTCGTGATGCGCGCATTGGGGGTCGATCGCGCCCATGCCGATCACCTGCGCGGCCATTACTGGCAGCTTTACGGCACCACGCTCGCCGGGCTGATGCATGAGCATGACGTCGATCCCGCGCCCTATCTGACCGAGGTACACGAGATTTCGCTGGATCATCTCACGCCAGACCCGGCGTTGCGCGCGGGTATTGCAGCACTTCCCGGTCGTCGGATCGTATTCACCAATGGCTCGGCCCCTTATGCGAACCGGGTTCTGGCGGCGCGCGGGCTGTCGGGGCTGTTTGACGGGATTTATGGTGTGGAACATGCCGAATTTCATCCCAAACCCTCGGCGCGTGCCTTTGATACGGTGTTTGCCAAGGCCGGAATCAGCCCTGCGTCTGGCGCGATGTTCGAAGATGATCCGCGCAATCTGCGCCACCCCCATGCGCTGGGAATGCGCACCGTGCATGTCGCGCCCGCGCCCGAACCGGCCGATCATATCCACCATCACACGGATGATTTGGCGGTCTTTCTGGCAGGGCTAACGCAGAAATGACCGCGACAGTCTGAAACTGCGACATTATGGCACGCGCTGTGCCCTGTAAAAAATGTTCATCGCCCGTTAAATCCGAACGGGCTATCAGGGAGATAGCGAAGGGAGATTCGACAATGACCATGATGACCGCCGATTCCGGCGCAACGGCCTATGTTGCCGACACCCACGACCATGCCGATCCCAAAACGCAGATCGCGCCGCGCACGATGTATCTGATCGCCTTTCTGGTGGTTGCTTTGGCGGCGGGCTTGACCCTGACCATGGGCCTTGGTGGTCTGATCCTTTGGGCAGTTGGTGCCACTTGGATCATGCTGGCACTGCTCGTCGTGATGACGGCTGGCGGCTGACCAACCCATTTGGGCACTGCCTAGGCGGAAATGTCCCTATCCTATTGTAGGCACGGCCCGAACCAGCGTTCGCGGCCGTGTTTGTTATGACCCGATCCTGCGACAGTCTGGGTGATGGTCACGGGCGCGTAATTGTGGTACTATAATATACATTCAAGTCGTATGTTTGATGTATCATAGCCCTCGGAGGCCCCCATGAACGCAGCCATCACCCCGCAGTCAAACAAAGGCGCGCTGTCGCTTTATCTTCTCGCGGCCCTGATCGTGGCCGGGTTGGTTTTCGGCACGCTGCTGTTTGGTCTTTTGGGCACAACGGTCTGGATGATCGCGATGACCTTCGTGGTCTTCGTCGTGCTTGTCGGAATCTCATTCAGCTAAACCAAACACACGAGGTCGCAGAAACGGCTGCCTGCGGGCGGCTTTCAGCGATTGCGAACGCGGCCCAATCAGGGCAAATTGGGTGCGCATCAGACGAGGGCACACCATGTCACAGGCAACCGACATTCAGCAAACCGATATCTTGATTTCCGGCGGCGGTGTCGCGGGTCTGGCGGCGGCTGCGGCCTTTGGCGCGGCGGGGTTCACCACGATCTGCGTTGATCCCACGCCCCCCGTCACCTCAGAGGGGGCAGAGGGCGCGGATATGCGCACCACGGCGTTTCTGCATCCCTCGCGCAAGCTGCTTGAGGCCGCTGGGCTTTGGTCACGATTGGCCCCGCACGCCGCGCCGTTGCAAATCATGCGCATCATCGACGCAGGGGGCGAGAAATCCGAGGCGCGTCTGACACGCGATTTCGATGCCTCCGATCTGTCCGATGAACCCTTCGGCTGGAACTTTCCGAATTGGTTGCTGCGCCGTGAATTGGTGACGCGGCTTGCGGAAATTCCGCAGGTTGATTTCCGCCCCGGCGTCGCCACGACCGGATTGCTGACACGCGAAAGCGGCGCCGAGGTGACGCTCTCGGATGGTAGTCATGTGCAGGCGAAACTGGTGGTTGCCGCCGACGGTCGCAACTCGTTCATCCGCGAGGCGGCGGGCATTCCCGTCAAGACCACGCGCTACGGTCAAAAGGCGCTGGCCTTTGCCGTCACTCATCCGATCCCTCATGGCAATGTCTCCACCGAAATTCACCGCACGGGCGGGCCCTTCACGCTGGTGCCACTGCCTGATCGCAACGGCGTGCCCTCATCGGCCATCGTCTGGATGGAGCGCGGGGCCGAAGCTGAACGTCTGGCCGCCTTGCCCGTCGCAGAGTTCGAGGCTGCGATGCTCGAACGCTCGACCGGTATCCTGGGGCCGCTGAAACTGGAAACACGCCGCTCGGTCTGGCCGATGATGACGCAGATTGCTCGCCGCTTCAGTGCCCAGCGCGTGGCCCTGATCGCCGAGGCCGCCCATGTCATCCCGCCGATCGGGGCGCAGGGGCTGAACATGAGCCTTGCCGATCTGGCGTATCTGCTTGATCTGTGTGACCGCGACCCCGCGCATCTGGGAGAACCCGCGATGCTGGAGGCCTATCACCGCCGTCGCTGGCCCGAGGTGAAAGCGCGCGAAATCGGGATTGATGCTCTCAACCGGGCTTCAATGGTGCAGGCCCGCCCGTTGCGTGATCTGCGCGCGGGCGTTCTGGGCGCGCTGTATTCGCTGGGCCCGGTGCGCAAATCCTTGATGCGCGCGGGGCTGGGGATCAGATAGCGCCGGTCGTCGCAACCGCGCGCAGCCAAGGCCCACGCCAGAACCGGCGCATCATCAGCGCGCCTGCGCAGGCCAGCCCCAGCACCAGCCCAAGCCACAGCCCGACCCCGCCAAATCCCAGAGGAAAGGCCAGAACATAACTAGCCGGAATACCGATCAGCCAATAGCTGAGCACGGCCATCCCCATCGGCACACGGGTGTCCTGCACGCCGCGCAATAGGCCCAGCGCCATCACCTGCATCAGATCGAACAACTGAAACACCGCCGCAACCATCAGGAATCGCACACAGATGCGGATAATCTGTACGCTTGACGGATTGGCGCGATCCAGAAACAGCGCCGTCATCGGCGCACCGAACGCAACGAACAGCACCACCGTTGCCAAGCCGAACCCCAGCGACAATCCGATCACCACCATCGCCCCGTCGCTCAGCAATCGCGGGTTACGCGCACCATGTGCCCGCCCCGCACGCACCGTCGCCGCGTTGGACAAGCCGACATGAACCATGAACGCAATCGAGGTGATTTGCAGCGCGATGCCATGGGCGGCCAGCTCAACCGTGCCGATCCAGCCCATCATCAGCGCCGAGGCCTGAAACATCGAGCCTTCCGCCACAGAGGTCAGCCCCACCGGCAGGCCCATTTTCAGCACCAGCCAGAACGCCTCCCAATCGGGGCGCCAAAATCGCGCGAACAGCGCGATATGGGTCAAACCGGGGGCGCGCGCGGCATAGATCGCCTGCGCCACAAGGCTGAGGCAGGTGACGGTGAGCGAGGCAATCGCCGCACCGCGCACGCCCAGTTCCGGCAGGCCGAAATTGCCAAAAATCAGCAACCAATTCAGCCCGACATTGACCCCAACCCCAGCCAGCGTGATCCAAAGCAAGACCTGCGTGCGCTCTTGAGCGGACAGATATGAGCGCAACACCATCATCGCCAGCGCAGGTGCCAGCGCAAAGCCGAGAATGCGCAGATAGTCCTGTGCGAGACTGGCAATCTGGGGCTCTTGGCCCAGCGCCTGCAGGATCGGCCCCGAATACCACGTCACCGGCAGCACCGCGATGCCATATAGGATCGACAGCCATATCCCCATCCGCGTGTCGCGCCGCGCCTGCACCTCATCGTCCGCGCCAAGGCTGGCCGAGACCCGGCCCATCACCGCCAGCGCAATGCCATTGCCCAGCATGAAAAGCGAAAAGAAAAAGGACGAGCCAAGAACCAGCGCCGCCAGCGACTCGATCCCATACCAGCCCACCATCACCGTATCGGTCACATTGAGCAGCATCTGCGCAAGGTTGGAGCCAATCAGCGGCAAGCCAAGCCCAAGGATCGCGCGCAAATGGCGCGTAATCGGCATCGGGCTTGCAGAGATTGGGGCTTGGACACGCATCCCGGTTCGCTAGACGCGCGCGCCGGATCGGTCAAGGGCAGCTCAGTCTTCTTCGATCACCTTCTTGCCGGTGATCATGGGGGTGACAAGGTTCTCCCCCTTCCAACGGCGGTAAAACAGGATCGCCGCGATATGCATGCCGACCACGATCAGCAGCAAGGTCGAAAGGATATGGTGCAGCTTCACCGATAGATCGCTGATGTCGCTGGGCACATATTGCGCCAAGGGGCCGACATTGATGTAATCCTTGGGGTCCGACATCATCCCGGTCGCGATCTGCGCGATCAGCAGCGCCAGCATCAGAAAAACCGACCAGCCCCCCATCGGGTTGTGGCCGATCCAATGCGAGGGGTCGCGTGAGGGCAGATGGCGCAAATAGGCCACCACCTTGCCCGGCCCGAACAAGAAGCTTGTGAAGCGCGCATTGCGCGTGCCCACAAACCCCCAGATCAGACGCACCCCCACCAATCCTGCAATCACGTAGCCAAAATAGAAATGCCACGTCATCTGGTTCGGCCCCCATTCCCCCAAGCCCCAGGCGCCAGCAAATGCCAGCACCAAAAGCCAGTGGAAAGAGCGAACAACCGGGTCCCAGACTTTGATCACACGGGTCTTGGGGGAGGTGGTGTCACGCATGTGCTCTGGTCCTGCTTACTTCGCGCGGAAGTTGTCGTGGCAGCCTTTGCAAGAACCGCCCAGTTGGCCGACCGCAACTTGCAGCGTCTCAAGGCTGCCCGCAGCTTCGGGCATGCCAGCGGCCGCTTCGTGCATCGCTGTGGCCTTGGCCATGAAATCATCGCCCTTTTCCCAGATCGCGGGAAGTGCACGGGTCGCATCACCCAGATCATCGGTCGAGGTGCCCGGCACGAACAGCGGCGAGACATCAACCTTGGCAAGCGCTGCGAGGTTGTCAGCAGCGACTTTGGCCTTGGCGGCATCGAAATCCATTTTGCCCTGCGCCATCGGCGCCAGCACCGCCATTTGCGCACCAAGCAAATCAAAATAGCCCTGACGGGCCTTCACCGCATCTTCGGGTGATTGTGCTGCAACCATACCGGCGGGCAGAACGAAACAAAGGGCAAGGAGGGTCTTACGCATCTTAGTCTCCAAATACTGAAAATTCAGACTGTTCTCATTTCACATGTTACACGAACACGTGAAACGCCCAAGACATAACATTTGTGCATAAAAGCACATGCGACGTGCTGACGCCGGCGCAAACTCTTTGATTTTACGCGACTTTCCGCCCAATCGACAAATTTCCGGCCATCGCGCAACGGATTCGCAGCGCGTGACCGTATTAACAAGTTGCTTGCCCCCCTGAATCGGATCAAGCGGGTTTGCGCGCCACAAAATCGACCAGTGCGGCACGGCCAGAATGGCCCTCCCCCTCGTCAAGATCGCCATCATAATCGGCCTGATGCAACAGCTCCCATCCCGGAAACGCGGCGCGCAATAGGTCCAGATCATACAGTTGCTCAACCACGCCGGGCCCACCGCTGCCGTAGCTAGGCTGGCGTTTGGCAAACCCGTGGATCAAGACGATTCCACCCGGTTTCAGTGCGCGCGCGAGACCATCGAAAATCTCGGCACGAAACGCTGGGTCTGCAAACTGAATGAAACAGGCAAGCACCGCGTCATACTCGGCTTCGGGCCAGTCATAGCCGCGTAAATCCGCGTCGATGAACGCCAGAGTGACTCCGCGCTCTTGCGCCAGATGAAGCGCCTTGGCACGCGCATTCGAGGCCTGCTCAAGCGCGGTCATCACCACACCTTGCTCGGCCAGAAACACCGAATTGCGCCCCTCTCCTTCGGCAATCGACAGCATCTTGGCGCCCGGCGCGATGCGCCACGCCTGCGCCGCCACGAAAGCAGCGGGCGCCTTGCCGTACACATAATCCTCACCTGCGAAGCGTGCGTTCCAGCTCATCATGTTCTCCTGCTTGCGACCTCAGAACATGGGCCGCAATTCGGGCACGGCAACCCGTGCACTGGACGCATAGACGTGATTAGCCCGCAGGTTTAGCCCGCTTGCGCTGATCGGGATGCAGCGAAGTGCCAAAAATATGATCGGCAGATTGAACCACATGACTGGCATGGCCAACGATCAGCGGGTCAGGCCCCGACGCCACTTCGTAGTCTTTATCGGGATAATCGAGCGTTGACAGGAAATGACGCATGCAGTTGAGCCGCGCGCGTTTCTTGTCGTTCGATTTCACGATGGTCCACGGCGCGTCGGCGGTGTCGGTGTAAAAGAACATCGCCTCTTTCGCCTCGGTGTAATCGTCCCATTTCCCAAGGCTCGCAAGGTCGATTGGCGAAAGCTTCCAGCGCTTCAGCGGGTCGGTTTCGCGTGATTTGAAACGGGCGCGCTGTTCGTTCTGCGTCACCGAGAACCAATATTTGTAAAGCCGTATCCCCGAGCGCACAAACATCCGCTCCAGTTCCGGGGTCTGGCGCATGAACTCAAGATATTCCGAGGGCGAGCAAAAGCCCATCACCCGCTCCACGCCCGCGCGATTATACCAACTGCGATCATAAAACGTCATCTCTCCGGCCGTCGGAAGATGGCTGATATAGCGCTGAAAATACCATTGCCCGCGCTCTTCTTCGGTCGGCTTGTTCAGGGCCACCACGCGGGCAAAGCGCGGATTGAGGTGTTCGGTAAAGCGTTTGATCGTGCCGCCCTTGCCCGCAGCGTCGCGGCCTTCGAACAGGATCACGAATTTCTGGCCCGTCTCAAGCGCCCATTTCTGAACCTTCAGCAACTCGGCCTGAATCTGTGCTTTCTCGCGCTCGTATTGGGCGCGGCGCATCCGACTCCGATAGGGGTATCTTCCCGTTTCAAAAGCCAGCCGAACGGCATTCGGATCAACGCGCGGAAAGCTTTGCGGACCTTGTGTCGCCGCGTCTCCCGGCGCAATCGCAGGATGCGGATCGCTGGGGTCAGCAGGTTTTTCGACGACCACTTGCGCCGTCGATTGCGACTCCGCCTTGGCTTGGGTCTTTTGCTCTGTTGAACCGATTACCGTTTTATTCATCACACATATCCCTACTGATCAAAACTGTTCTTAGCCTAGAACAAAGCCGCGTGATCTGCCTTGATACGAGTCAAGAAGGCGCTGAGGGGGCTTTTCATTCGCCCAGAAAAACCGCCATATCGCCTGATAGCGGAGGGTCAGATGCTTACAGTTTACGGAAACTACCATTCTCGCGCGAGCCGCACACTTTGGCTGCTCGAAGAGACCAAGCTGCCCTTCAAGCTCAAGCGCGTGGTGCAAGCCAACCGTTTCAAGGACCCGCTGGCCCCTGATGCCGCGCTCAACACCCGCTCCCCCGAGTTTCGCCGCCTCTCTCCGATGGGCGCGATCCCGTTGCTGGAAGACGATGGGCTGATCTTGTCGGAATCGCTGGCGATCAACCTGCATCTGGCGCGCAAGGCAGGCGGCCCACTGGCCCCCGCCAATGAACGCGAACTTGCCCTGATGGAGCAATGGGCCCTGTTCGCTGCCACTTGGATTGAGGCAGATTCGCTTGCGCTGAGCTTTGTGTATCGGCGCAAAGAGCAAGACACCGACGCCGGTGCGCGTGAAATTGCGAATCTGACCGCCAAGCTTGCGCGTCCGCTGGAGGCGCTAGAGGCCCATCTCGCAGATCACAGCCACATGGTTGGCGGGCGTTTCACCGTTGCCGATATCAATACGGCCGAGATTCTGCGCTACGGAACCGATCACGCAGCGTTCCTCGACGCCTACCCGCGCCTCGCTCAATGGCTCAAGCTGTGCCACGCCCGCGCAGGGTTTCGCGCGATGTGGGCGCAGTTTCAAGCCGAGCCGGTTTGAACGCGAATCGAACCGGTCTCGCGGGGCGATTCGCGACCTGACCGCGTTTTGACCATAGGCATTGCCCAGCCATTGGGCATTTGCTCATGCCAAACCTAACTTTTTAGTCAGGTTCTCCGGAACCGTCAGTCAGGATTTCCGCAACCCGCTCGGATTCCGCTTGGTGAACGCGCTTCCCTTACGTCAGTGTGAGGGAGTGAAAAGATGCAGAGTTCGGTGATGTTGGGCCTTCTGGCATATGGGATTTGCCTGCTTGCGGTACTTGGGGTGATTGCAAGCGAGCGTCTCATGCGTCCAGTGTCTGGCAGGCGCGTTGCCCTGCATGGGCCGTTTATCTTCCTCGGCACCATGGTCTTTGCCGCTGCCGCGGCAGCTTGGGTTCTTGCGTTGCGCCATGTCTCCTTGGCGCAAGATACGGCTTCTGCATCGCTTTTCACGATGTTGGCGCTTGTGACGATTGGTGTGCTTTTGTTCGGCGGGAAACCTGCCGTGCGAGAGGTGCTCGGAATAGCCATGGCTGTGGGGTCGATGCTGCTTATGACGAGTATCACCTAAGCGTCTTTGATCCGCGGGTGTGGGGCCTGCGGTGAGAAAGGGGCGGAGGGGTGTTCTTGCCCCCCCGCCCCTACCTGCTGTATCTGTGGTGTAACAAACCACAAGAGGATGCGAGCATGGCCGACGATCTCCTGACGCCCAAAACCGATAGCTACGACGCCTCTTCGATCGAGGTACTCGAAGGACTGGAGCCAGTCCGCAAACGCCCCGGCATGTATATCGGCGGCACGGATGAGCGCGCGCTACACCATCTTGTGGCCGAGGTGCTTGATAACTCGATGGATGAGGCGGTTGCCGGCCATGCCACGCGCATCGAGGTCGAATTGCTGGCCGATTATTCCGTTGTCGTGCGCGATAATGGCCGTGGCATCCCGATTGATCCCCACCCGAAATTCCCCGGCAAATCCGCGCTTGAGGTGATCTTGTGCACGCTACATGCGGGCGGGAAATTCTCGGGCGATGCCTATGAAACTTCGGGCGGTTTGCATGGCGTTGGGGCCTCTGTTGTAAACGCGCTGTCAGATGTGATGATCGTGCAAGTTGCCAAAAACAAAGAGCTTTACGAGCAACGCTTTTCGCGCGGCATCCCCGAAGGCCCGGTGCAAAAGATCGGCGCCGCCCCCAACCGGCGCGGCACCACCACCACCTTCCATGCCGATGCGCAAATCTTTGGTCATCACCGCTTCAAGCCCGCGCGCATGATGAAAATGGTGCGTTCCAAGGCCTATCTGTTCTCGGGCGTTGAAATTCGCTGGAAGACCGAAATCGACGATGGCGAGACCCCCGCCGAGGCCGTGTTCCATTTCCCGGGCGGCTTGTCGGATTACCTGACCGAGACCCTCGGCGGCGCCAGCACCTATGCCGATCGCCCCTTCGCCGGAAAGGTGAAGTTTCAAGAAAAATTCGGCGTGCCCGGTCAAGTCGAATGGGCGATCAACTGGACGCCGTCGCGCGATGGCTTCATCCAATCTTACTGTAATACCGTGCCCACGCCCGAGGGCGGCACCCACGAAGCCGGGTTCTGGGCGGCGATTCTCAAGGGGATTCGCGCCTATGGCGAGTTGGTGAACAATAAAAAAGCCAGCCAGATCACGCGCGAAGACCTGATCACAGGCGGCTGCGCGCTGGTCAGCTGTTTCATCCGCGAACCGGAATTCGTCGGCCAAACCAAAGACCGGCTGGCCACGGTTGAGGCTCACCGTCTTGTCGAAGGTGCGGTGCGCGACCACTTCGACAACTGGCTGGCCTCGGACACGAAATCCGCCGGTGCGATTCTTGATTTCCTTGTGCTGCGCTCGGAAGAGCGGCTGAAACGCCGTCAGGAAAAGGAAACGCAACGCAAAACCGCCACCAAAAAGCTGCGCCTGCCCGGCAAACTGGTCGATTGCTCGGCCACCAACCGCGCGAATACCGAGCTGTTCATCGTCGAGGGCGACTCGGCAGGTGGATCG
Source organism: Thioclava arctica (assembly GCF_040892615.1). Classification (NCBI taxonomy): domain Bacteria; kingdom Pseudomonadati; phylum Pseudomonadota; class Alphaproteobacteria; order Rhodobacterales; family Paracoccaceae; genus Thioclava; species Thioclava arctica. The sequence goes on along the minus strand of NZ_JBFRYC010000005.1, from coordinate 261,424 downwards.
GCCAAGATGGCACGCGACCGCAAGAATCAGGCACTGCTGCCGCTGCGCGGCAAGATCCTGAACGTTCTGGGCGCGGCGAGTTCGAAACTTGGCTCCAACCAAGAGATCAGCGACCTGACACAGGCTTTGGGCGTCGGGCTGGGAACGCGGTTCAACATCGACGATCTGCGCTATGACAAGATCATCATCATGACCGATGCGGATGTTGACGGCGCGCATATCGCGGCCCTGCTGATGACGTTTTTCTTCACCCAGATGCGCCCGATGATTGATCAGGGCCACCTCTATCTAGCCTGCCCACCGCTCTATCGTCTGACCCAAGGGGCGAAACGGCTGTATGTCTCGGATGACGCAGAAAAAGATGAGATGATGGCTAAGGGGCTGGGCGGTAAAGGGAAAATTGACGTGCAGCGGTTTAAAGGGCTTGGCGAGATGGATGCCAAAGACCTGAAAGACACCACAATGAACCCCGAAACCCGCAAACTAATCCGCGTCACCCTGCATGACGACATGCCCGGCGAGACCGACGATCTTGTTGAACGCCTGATGGGCAAGAAACCCGAGCTGCGTTTCCAGTATATTTCCGAGAACGCGCAGTTCGTGGAGGAGCTGGATGTTTGAGGGAGCGCGATGAGCCAGCCGCAATATCAGGTTCAAGAGGATTTGCCTGATGGCTACTTGCTCGCCCTCGGGATCTACGTCCAGACCTGCTCCCGGATCGAGTTGTGGGCTGCTCGTCTGATCTGTCTGACCAATAAGATGAGTCGTTTAGATCCTGATTTCACGCCGGTGGTTGATAAACTCCGGACGGGACAAACCTGGAAATTAGTCTCGGATTTGAAAGCCAGCTTTGCGACGCTGCAAGAACAAGGCGAAACGGATACTGAACTCCTCGCGCTCGGCGATTACATCGAGAAAAGCTTGGAAACTCGAAACAAGGCTGTGCACGGCACTCATATCGTGCTGCACAATGGATTTATCATGATTGATGCTGGTGAAAAGTTGGATCGCACAAGGGCCGCTTATGATCCAACGATACTCCAAGCTGCGCTCGACAACGCTGATCAAGTTCTACGGAAGCTGAAAGCCTATTGCGAAGCAATTTGATGAAAGGTTCCGCCCGGGCGACCAGCCCGGGCAGCGCCCGACCCTCCCCCCCGGGAGGGCGCAGCCCTTATTGCCAAGAACCGAACGCGCACCTAAAGCCGCCTCCACCCTTCCCGCGCGCTAGATGCATCGCTAATGTGACCAGATGCCCTGCTACCTCGCCTACGGCTCCAACCTACTCACCTCACGACTCGCCGCCCGTTGCCCCTCGGCGCGCGTGATCGGGACGGCGCGGGTTCCCGGGCACAGCCTCGATTTCTCGAAACGCGGACGGGATGGGTCGGGCAAAGCCTCGATCACGCCGGGCAGAGGGGGCGCCGTGGGAGTGCTCTATGATATCGCGCCCACCGATATTCCTGCGCTGGACGACGCCGAAGGGGCGGGCAAGCATTACGAGAAAATCGAACTCACGCTAAGCGCGGGCCCCCGCGCCTTCACCTATCGCGCGCTGATCCGCGCCGACGGCCTTGCGCCCTTCGCGTGGTATCTGGCACTGATCCGGGCGGGGCGGCGCGAACATGGGCTGGCACTGGACGATCTTGCCCACATCGCCCCCCTGCCCGACCCACAAGCCGACCGCCCGGCCTTCCTGCAAGCACGCGATGCCCTGATGCGAGCGGGATATGCAGATTGGCGCACCGCTCTCTGATCTGTCGGGGCCTGTTCAACGCTTTTGGCATGCTATATTGAGATCGACGACAGGAAATTGCCCGCACTCACCCGGGCGCGACAGAAACGGAAAAATCCATGGCCTATTATCGTTCCCGCAAATCCACCCATGGGCGCAATATGGCAGGCGCGCGGGGCCTGTGGCGCGCCACAGGCATGACCGACGACGATTTCGGCAAGCCGATCATCGCCGTTGTGAACTCGTTCACGCAATTCGTGCCCGGTCACGTCCACCTCAAAGATCTGGGCCAGATGGTCGCCCGCGAAATTGAAAACGCGGGCGGGGTTGCCAAGGAATTCAACACCATCGCGGTCGATGACGGCATCGCGATGGGCCATGACGGGATGCTTTATTCGCTGCCCTCGCGCGAGATCATTGCGGATTCGGTTGAATATATGGTTAATGCGCATTGTGCCGATGCGATGGTGTGCATCTCCAATTGCGACAAGATCACCCCAGGCATGATGATGGCGGCGATGCGCCTGAACATTCCAGTGATCTTCGTCTCCGGTGGGCCGATGGAGGCGGGCAAGGTCACGATTGACGATCTCGAGCGCGCCGTGGATCTGGTCGATGCGATGGTGATCGCGGCGGACGACAAATACACCGATGCGCAAGTTGCCGAGATGGAGGCCAATGCCTGCCCAACCTGCGGGTCTTGCTCGGGGATGTTCACGGCCAACTCGATGAACTGTCTGGCCGAGGCGCTGGGTCTGGCGCTGCCGGGCAATGGCTCGATGCTGGCGACCCATGCCGATCGCAAGGAGCTGTTCCTTGAGGCCGGCCGCAAGATCGTCGAGATTACGCGTCGTCACTATGAGTTGGAAGACAAGGGCCTGCTGCCGCGCGAGATCGCCACCTTCGAGGCCTTTGAGAACGCGATGAGCCTCGATATCGCGATGGGCGGGTCCACCAATACCGTGTTGCACCTGCTGGCGATCGCCCATGAAGGTGAGGTTGATTTCACGATGGACGATATCGACCGGCTGTCGCGCAAGGTTCCCGTCTTGTGCAAGGTCGCGCCTGCCAAGCAAGATGTTCACATGGAAGACGTTCACCGCGCCGGTGGCATCATGGGCATTCTGGGCGAGATGAACCGCGCAGGCCTGATCCACGAAAACACGCGCACTGTCCATTCCGAGACGATGGGCGAAGCATTGGCAAAATGGGATGTCGTGAGCGCCAATGACGATGCGGTCGATGCGTTTTATCGCGCAGCGCCCGGCGGCGTGCGCACAACACAGGCCTTCTCGACGCAAAATCGCTACAAGGAAACGGATCGTGATCGCAAAGCGGGCGTGATCCGTTCGGCCGAACATGCGTTTTCCAAAGATGGCGGCTTGGCCGTTCTGTCGGGCAATATCGCGACCCAGGGCTGCATCGTGAAAACCGCAGGTGTGGATGACTCGATCCTGAAATTCTCAGGCCCAGCCAAGGTCTACGAAAGCCAAGACGATGCAGTTTCGGCCATTCTGACGGGCAAAGTTGTTGAGGGCGACGTAGTCGTCATCCGCTATGAGGGGCCACGTGGCGGGCCGGGCATGCAAGAGATGCTCTATCCGACCTCTTATTTGAAGTCCAAAGGGTTGGGGGCAAAATGCGCGCTGCTGACGGATGGGCGGTTCTCGGGAGGCACCTCGGGTCTGTCCATTGGCCATGTCAGTCCCGAGGCCGAAGAGGGCGGGCTGATTGGGCTGGTGGAAAGCGGCGATACGATCGAGATCGATATTCCTGGTCGTACGATTCATCTGGCCGTCGATGAGGCGACGCTGGCTGCGCGCCGCGCGGCCAAAGGGCCGCTGCCTTGGAAACCCGCGGCGCCGCGCAAGCGCGCTGTTTCGACTGCGCTCAAGGCCTACGCGTTGCTAGCCAGTTCTGCGGCCAAGGGCGGCGTGCGTATCCTGCCTGAGTGATCTCTATGCCTTAAAAGTTAACGACCGCGCCCTTCGGGGCCGGCCGTTCCATCTCCTCTCAGGAGATGGAACGGCTCACATTTCGTCTGTTTGTTCAAATAGCATACGTTTTTCCAAGAAAGTTTTCCTCGGGAACAAACGCAACTCCCTCGGCTGCGTTCGTGCGGAAATGCGCCCATACAACGATACGAAATATCCGCACTTGAATACTATTTCTTCGAAGGTTGGCGCCCCTTTGGGAGCCCCCCGGCGTCATCCCTAGCAGACCGATACGGGGTTTTGGCTGCGCAAAAGTCACGACGGTTCGATCTGGTCAACGTGCCTCTCTAGCTTGCCAGCGCCTGTGGATCCAAATTTGTTTGCGCCACATTCGCCAGCTTTCCGGTCGTAAATTGCCCCACGGTTTCAGTCAGTTCTGTTGTTGATTCCAACAGCTTGGCACTTGCCGCCGAAGTCTCTTCGAACATCGCAGCATTTTGCTGGGTGACCTGATCGAGTTGGTTCACTGCGGTATTGATCTCTCGCAGCCCCTGACTTTGTTCGGTTGTCCCTTGCGCCATTTCCTGCACCTTACCCGAAATGCTATTGACCGCATCCATGATCGAATGGAGCACCTCCCCAGCCTTGCTAACCAAGCCGACGCCCTGGCCAATCTGCGCGCTAGAGCGATCAATCAAGTCATTGATCTCGCGGGCGGCATCCGAAGATCGCTGCGCCAATGCACGCACCTCAGAAGCGACAACGGCAAAGCCGCGCCCTGCCTCGCCCGCGCGGGCGGCCTCGACACCTGCGTTCAACGCAAGAAGATTGGTCTGGAACGCGATCTCATCGATGACGCCGGAAATGCGCGAAATCTGTTGCGAACTGTCGGCGATTTCATCCATTGCGTTGACCGCCTCACGCACCACGCCTTCGCTAGAATGGGCGTTGCTTTGCGCCTCAACCACCATTGCACTGGCTTGCTTGGCCCCATCAGCCGCCGATTGCACCGAGGCGGTAAGTTGATCAAGAGCAGCGGCAGTTTGCTCAAGCGTAGCGGCCTGCGTTTCGGTACGCTTGGCGAGAGAACCCGCAGCGGTACTGATTTCCTGCGTTTCGCCGCGAATCGAGATTGCATTGGCAATGATGTCACCCACCGCCGCATTCAGCTTGCCCGATGCAGCGTTGAAATCAGAGCGCAATTCTTCATAGCTTTCGCCAAATTGCACGTCGATGCGCGTTGTCAGATCCCCCTCTGAGAGCTGGCCAAGCGCCCGTCGCAACTCTTCGACGACGAGGGATTGCTCACGGCTTGAACGCGCACGCTCATTCCTCGCCTTATCCAAAGAAGCCCGGCTTTCGGTGACGTCATTTCCGATTAACACAAGCCCCGAAAGTTTACCGAAAGGATCAATCATCGGGCTGAGGCTGGCATCGGCGAGCAATGTTCCCTCATTATGCTGAATGTGGAACACGCCCGTCACCGTCTCGCCCGAAGCAATCAAATCGGTGAAGCTGCGGTCAGGCTGACCGTAGGGCGGCTCGTATTTCACCACCTCTTCGATATCCCGCCCCAAGAAATGACGAAGTTCCATCCCGGTCAAATTGCACATCATTTGATTGACGAATACCAATTTAGCATCGGGCGAGATTTCCAGTCGAATTTGTCCTGTGTCCAGCGCCTTGAAGATTGAGGCCTCACGCAGGGTGCGAGTTTGGTTTTTCCACTCAACCACGAAGCCGACATGTTCTCCGTCTTCATCATTCGCCGACGAGACCGCCAAGGAGAAATAGCTGTTCCCCAGCTTCAAATAGGTCTGAAATGGAAGATTTGCAGGGTTCGCAAGCCGCGCGCGTGCCTTTTCGGGCAGCACATGGAACTGATCCATATTCATACCGATGAAATTTTCGCCGTCCAAACCCTTTTGAACGGTGTCGAAATCGACCGCGCGTTCACGCACAAGATCGCTCATCGCTTGGTTGACATAGAGAATGTTGAAGTCTTCATCGACCATCATCAATGCAGAAGAGTTATCAGAGAAGGCAGCACTCTTAAACGCTGCTTCACGTGCCATAGCGTCGGCTGCTTTCATCTTATCGCGGAATATCTCGAGAGTTTTGGAGATTTTGCCGATTTCATCGCCGCGCGCACTTGCCGGGAATGCGACATCATAGTGCTTTTCCGAGATCGAAAGCATTGCCGTGCCAACACGCGACAGAGGCAGCGCGATTGAACGCGACATCAGCACTGCAATCAGCGCTGCAATTGCCGCGATCACACCGCCAATGACCATGATTTGATTGCGCATTGTCCGAACGGGTGCAAGCACCTCGGCCAGATCTTCCTTGACGATCAACGCTGATCGCATGCCGTAGATGTCGATGGGCTGATAATGCATCAAGCTTAGATTTCCAAACCGATCCGTCGCTTCGAGAAACCCGGTCTTGCCCGACAGGGCGGCTTTCACAGCCGGATTATCGACCTTTGTGACAAGGATATCTTGCGTCTTCGATTTAGCGCTATCTGTGTGCATCAGCCCATCGTACCCGGCCAGATAGGCATCACCACTTAAACCCAGATCAGAAAAGTCGTTCACCGCAGCATTGAGCCCATCGATCGGAATTTGATAGGCCAGCACACCAACACGTTTGCCAGCATCATTCATAACCGGCCGCGCCATGAACGCAGCTGGCGCACCGTGACTGGGCGCATAGGCTTGAAAATCACCAAAAGCGACTTGATCGCCCTTGGTCGCCAGCGCCTCGCGAAATACCTTGGCAAGGCCTGTATCCTTATAAGCGCCCGTCAAAAGATTGGTCGCGTAGTCCAATTCTTTGAACACGGTGTAGATGACGTCACCCTCAGTGCTGATGAGGTAAATGTCGTAATAGCCCTTGTCGTTCTGAGCGGCATCGAGGGCGCGGTGAAACCGTGCATGCAAGTGATCATAGGCGGTTTCATCCCCCGCGCTTACAAGATCATCTTTTTTGCCCAGCGGGTTGGGATTGTCCTCGACATAGAGCTTTTGCAAATCGCGCAGCGGTTCATCATATTGCTTGAATGCCGCTGAAAGCCCGGTAATCGCCTCGGCCATAAGCGGATTTTTCGATTGCGCATGCAGGTCGTGATCTACCACTTCAAGCACCGCTTCCAGTGCCCCTTCGCGCGCATTTGAGATCGCCGAAAAGCGTAAATGTGCCTCTTCGATAATTGTGGCAGAGGAACTGCGATAGGCCGCCATGGCGGTGGCCGCAATCGCGCCAATCGTAAGCAATACGATAATCACCGGCAGTTTCAGCGTGATGCGAATATTGTTGATCGGGTTCGACACAGGAATGGTCCTCGCACGTAGAGACAAGACAGGATGTCTCATCTTTACGCGCGAATGATTAACAGTCGGTTCAATCCAACCCTGTGAAGCAATTCTGCAGCAAACAAGCCTACTTTACCTGCGGCTTCCCTTTCGGCGTCAGCTTGCGCACCAGCACATAAAACGCAGGGACCATGAACACGCCGATAAACGTAGCTGCAGCCATACCGCCCAGCACGCCGATCCCAATCGCCTTTTGTGCAGACGCCCCTGCCCCGGTGGCAACAGCCAAAGGCAAGACCCCCAGCATAAAGGCCAGTGATGTCATTAAAATCGGACGCAGTCGCAACCGCGCGGCTTCCAGCGTCGCCTCGATCAACTCGCGCCCCTCAGCTTCAAGATTGCGGGCAAATTCCACAATCAGAATGGCGTTTTTCGCCGCCAGCCCGATGGTCGTGAGGATGCCAACTTTGAAATAGACGTCATTGGCCTGCCCCGACACCCACGCTGCCGCCAACGCCCCCAAAACGCCCACTGGCACGGCCAGCATGACCGAAAGCGGGATCGACCAACTTTCATATAGCGCCGCGAGGCAGAGAAAGACCACCAGCACCGAAAGCGCATAAAGATAGGGGGCCTGATTGCCTGATTGGCGCTCCTGATAGCTGAGACCCGTCCACGCCAGCCCATAGCCGCCCGGCAGTTTGCTGACCAGTTCCTGCATCGCATCCATCGCCGCCCCCGAACTGGTGCTTTGCGAGGACTGGCCGGAAATCTCGATCGCATTGGTGGCATTATAGCGCGACAGTTGCGGCGCGATCGACACCCATTTGGTGCTTGCGAAGGCCGAAAACGGCACCATCTCGCCGCCGGAATTGCGCGCATACCAAGTGTCGATATCGCCCGGCTGCATCCGGTAAGGCGCATCGGCCTGCACGATCACCGGGCGCAAGTTGCCGTTGAGATTAAAATCATTGACGTTCCGCCCCGAGAAAATCACCGACAGCATCGAATTGAGATCGCTTAGAGATAGCCCAAAGCTCTCGGCCTTTTGCTGGTCGATATTGAGTTGCAACGCTGCATTGTCATCGGCCCCACGCACCCGCACATTGGTCAGGCGGGGATCCGCCTTGGCCTCGGTCACAAGCGTATCGGCCGCCGCACTCAGCGCAGCCGTGCCCGCATTCGACTGATCGACCAGATACATCTGGAAGCCCGACGTATTGCCAAGACCGCGGATCGAGGACGGCTGCACAAAGAACACCTGCCCGGCGCGCAGCCCCGCAAAATGGGCATTGCCCCGCGCCGCAATCGCCGCGACGCCTTGTTGGATTCCGCTTCGCTGGCTGAAATCCTTGAGCTTGGCAAAAACCATCGCGGTGTTCTGACCCGAACCGCCATAGGCAAAGCCCAATGTCGCGAAAACCGACGTCACGTCGGTTTTTTCCTGCGTCAGCAGATAATGGGTGATCTGATCGACGACATCGGATGTTTGCGCCGTCGTCGAACCATCCGACAGGTTCACGATCACCATCATCACGCCTTGGTCCTCTTTGGGCAGGAACGAAGATGGCAGGCGCTGTGTCACGCCCCACGCCGCCGCCAGAACCACCACAAGCACCAGAGCCATCAAGAAGGGCTTGCGCAAGATGCGTTTGACCGCCCCCACATAGCCGGCCCGCACCTTGCCAAACCCGGTGTTGAAGGCGCGCGCCGGCGCAATCGGGCGCCCCTTTGCAGGGCGCAACAGCTTGGCGGCCAAGGCGGGCGTCAAGATCAGGGCCACCACGGCTGACAGCACCATAGCCGTAATGATGGTGACCGAGAATTGCCGATAGATCACCCCCGTGGAGCCGGGGAAAAACGCCATTGGCAGGAATACCGCCGACAGCACCAGCGCCACCCCGACCAGCGCTCCGGTGATCTGGCTCATGCTCTTTTCGGTCGCCTGCATCGGGCTCAGGCCTTCTTCCTCCATCACCCGCTCGACGTTTTCCACGACAACGATGGCATCATCCACCAGCAAACCAATCGCCAACACCATTGCGAACATCGTGAGGGTGTTGATCGAATAGCCCGCCACCAGCAGCACCGCGAAGGTGCCCATCAAAACGACAGGAACGGCCACGATCGGGATCAGCGTGGCGCGCCATTTCTGCAGGAAGATCAAGATCACCAGCAACACCAGAAGGATCGCTTCGGCCAGTGTGTGATAGACCTTCTCAATCGATAATTTCACGAAGGGCGAGGTGTCATAGGCGATCTGAAAATTCACGCCCGCTGGCAGTGAGGGGGCGAGCCGATCAAGCGTTGCGCGCACCGCCGCCGCCGTATCCACCGCGTTGGCCCCACTGGCAAGGTTCACCCCGAACCCCGACGCATTCATCCCGTTGAACTTGGAATTGGTGCCGTAATCCTGTTGCCCGATTTCGATACGCGCCACATCGCCCAGATACACCGCCGAGCCGTCGCTTTCGGTCTTGAGCAGGATCTTTTCAAACTGATCGACCGAGGTAAGCTGACTTTGTGCGGTGATCGTGGCGGTGAATTGCTGGCCCTGCGTGGTGGGCAGATCGCCCAGCGAGCCGACTGAGACGGTCGTGTTTTGCGCCTTCACTGCGGTAGTGACGTCATTCGCCGTGAGTTGATATTGCTCAAGTTTATACGGGTTAAGCCAGACTCGCATCGCAAAGCCCGAGCCAAAGATATTCAGCCCACCCACGCCCGCCGTGCGCTCGACCGAGCCCTTGACCTCGGTATCCAGAATGTTGCCCAGCTCGACCGTCGAATATTTGCCATCGCTGGAAACAAGCGCGCCCACCATCAAGATGTCCGAGGCAGAGCGCGACACGTTCACCCCCGAGGTCTGCACCGCATCGGGCAGCTGACTTTCGATTTGGCGGATCTTGGTCTGGACCTCGTTTTCGGCATCAATCGGCGTGATCGAGCTATCAAAGGTCAGTGTCACGCGCGACGATCCCTGATTGGACCGGCTCTCCATGTAGAGCATGCCGTCAAGACCCGTCAGAGAGTCCTCAATCGGCGTGGTGACAGAGTTCTCGACCGCCTGCGCCGTGGCCCCCGAATAGCTGGCCGAAATGCGGATCGTGGTGGGCGCGACCTCGGGATATTGCGACACAGGCAGCTGCGTCACCGCATAACCGCCCGCCAAAATGGTCACCAGCGCCAGAACGATGGCAAAGACCGGACGGTGAATGAAAAAGCGGATCATATTGGGATCACTCGCTTTTTGCGGCGCTGGCCGGGGTGGCGGTGGCGCCATTGGCGCGGCTCCCGGTTTTGGTCGAGGCGTCAGGGCTGTTGGGCGTTGCGTCCTTCACCACCCCTTGCGCATTGATCGTCACGGGCACGGTTTTCACCTCGGCGCCATCGCGCAGATTCTTGAGCCCATCTAGGATCACCGCTTCCCCGCTTTTGATCCCATCGGTCACGATCCAAGCGTTTTGATAGGTGCCTGCAGTGGTCAGCGTGACCTTCTTGGCCTTGCCATCGCTGGCCACAAACGCCGTAAGCGAGCCATCCCCCTGACGCGTGGTCGCGCGCTGGGGCACAAGGATCGCTTGCGTATTGCCCAAAGTGATCTTGGCGCGCAGGAATTGGCCGGGCAGGATCATCCGGTTCGGATTGTCGAACTGGAAGCGAAAATCAACCGTCCCGGTTGTCGCGGAAACCGTGGCACCGGGGCTGATCAGCGTGCCGGTGCGGTCGTAATCTTCCCCGGTCTCAAGCAGCAGCGACACTTTCAACTGCGCGCCGCGCGTCAGCGTGCCCTTATCGATGCGCTGGCGCACTTTCATGATCCGCGCCGAGCTTTCAGAGACATCGACATAGATCGGGTCCAGCCGCGTCACCGTGGTGAGCGCGGTGGTTTGATTGGCCGTCACAAGCGATCCGACCGAGACCTGCGCCACATCGGGAATTCCATCAATCGGCGCGCGGATCACTGTGCGGTCCAGATCAAGCTGCGCGGTTTGCAGATCGGCCTTGGCTTGCAACTGCGCGGCCTTGGCCTGCGCCAGCGTCACCTTCGCCGTTTCCAGATCGCTGACCGAAATAGAGGTCTTTTCCAGCTTGGTATAGCGATCCACCTGGGCTTGAGCGGCTTGGACATTGGCTTGTGCGCTGGCCTGCTCTGCCTGCGCGGCACTCAGCGCGGCCTGATAGGTGTCATCGTCGATGTGAAACAGCGCATCGCCCGTCTTCACCCGATGACCGGCATCATAGTCGATGGATTTGATCTGGCCGTTGACGCGTGGGCGAATATCGGTCTGCTCATAGGCGACTGCGCGCCCCGGCAAGGTCACGATATAGGGCACATCCTGCGTCTTGAGCGCCATCACCCCGACCTCGGTCGGTCCGCCCCTGCCAGCCCCCGGAAAGCCCTGCGCCATCGCCTGCGTCGCCACGATCGTCAGTGCTGCCATCAGTGTGATGCCACGCGCGTGCCTCAAGGCGATCACCATCCACTCACACTCCCTGTCTGCGCCAATATGATACTGGCCTTGCACGCTATTCTTACGATAGTACGCGCAACTTCCGCCGCCAGATTACTGCCGATCCTATTTGAGCGAACGCATGCAGGCCAAACGCAAGAAGGAGCGCAATGCGCCCCTTCAAGTCATTGATTTCATATATTTTAGATCGTAATTCGGTAGCGCGCAAAGCCACCCTCGCCACCATCGGCAGGTTCGATCTTAAGTCCGCGCGACTTCACATCTTCGAGATAGGCCTGCGCCTTGGGGCCGGTTTCAAACAAAACCGTCGCACCACCCGCCGGAGCAAAGGACCAGTTGGCATCTGCCTGCGGGCTGATCGTCCCCTTGTCGTGAATGTAGCGCACGATCACATCGCGGTTGGTATCGGGCGCGCGATAGATCACGGTCGAGCCATCAGCACCGGGGAACTGCCCCCCCCCCGAGGCACGATAGTTGTTCGTGGCGATCACGAACTCGGCCGCAGGATCAATCGGCTTGCCGCCAAATTGCAGATTGACGATGCGGTTCGTATCGGGGTTCACCACATCACCGTCCTTACCGAATTTCGAAGGCTGCGTGATGTCGATCTGATAGGTCACCCCGTCGATCACATCGAAATTGTAGCTGGGGAAATCCGGGTTGAGCAGGGCCACATCTTTTGCGCCCGCCGCCACCTGGTTGAACATCCCCGCCGAGCGTTCCAGCCAATCCTTGACCTGCGCGCCGGTCACCTTCACCGCCTGCAGCGTGTTGGGATAGAGATACAGATCCGCCACGTTCTTGATCGCGATCGGGCCTTTGGGAACATCGGTGTAATATTCCGGGCCGCCACGTCCGCCCGCCTTGAACGGGGCCGCTGCCGAGAGAAGCGGCAGCTTGCCCTCGGGCGTGCCCTCTAGCAGTTGTTTGACATACCAAAGCTGCGCGTTGGACACGATCTGCACCGAAGGATCATCCGCCACCAACGCGAAGTAGGAATAAAGCGGCGCGGTGGTCTCGCCCACCTTGGCGCGGACATATTGCAGCGTCGCCTCATGCACCTGATCCGAGCTGTGCAGAACGGGGCCATAATCGTCGGTCAGTGGCGTGATCGAGCGATCCTCGCCGCGTTTGAAGATCGGGCGGATTTCAGAGGTATGTGTCGCGATCTTCCACGTGCCGCCGTCTTGTTCCAGCATCAGGTCGATCAGGCCCATATGGTTCCCCCAGAACCCCGCCTGCACCGCCGGCTTACCCATCAAAGTGCCCTTGTCATTATCAATGCCGGGGCCCTCAAAGTCCTTGCCGGGGAAGTTCAGGTGCTGGTGACCCGTGATCACCACGTCGATCCCATCGACACCAGCCAGATAGAGGGCCGCGTTCTCCATCCCGTCGCTTTGGGGCCCGGCATCAATGCCCGTATGGGCCAGCGCCACGATGATATCTGCCCCGTCATCGCGCATTTGGGGCACCCAGGCACGGGCGGCCTCTACGATGTCGCGGGTGTTGTAGTTCCCCTCAAGATGGCTGCGGTCCCATTGCATGATCTGGGGCGGCACAAAGCCAATGACGCCGACCTTAATGGGCAGCTTATTGCCCGCGCCATCCACCAGTTCCTTGTCCAGAATGGTATAGGGCAGCATGTACAAATCATCGTCGCGCGGGTTCGCCCCCAGCTTATGGGCAAAGTTCGCACAGACCATCGGGAAGCCCGCCTTGGCATTCACCTTGACCAGAAAATCCATGCCGTAGTTGAATTCGTGATTGCCCAGCGTGCCACAATCATAGCCCAACGCATTCATTGCCGCGATGACGGGATGGGTGTCACCCTCTTTCATCCCCTTGGAATAGGCGATGTAATCGGCCATCGGGTTTCCCTGCATGTAGTCGCCATTGTCGAACGTCATCGTATTGGCGGCTTCGGCACGCACACCCTCGATCAGGGTAGCGGTGCGCGACAGACCCACCGTATCGACCGGCTTGTCGGCGTAGTAATCATAGGGACGGATATGGCAGTGAATATCTGTCGTGCACAGCAAGCGCAGATGGGCCTGCCCCGCAGCCGCCTTTGCGGTGAACGGGTGCACCAGAACCAGGCCGCTCGCGGCGGTGCTGGTAAGCAGAAATTGGCGGCGTGAAAACAACGACATTGGGATGACCTCCGAGAAATGGCTTCTTGTCGAAGCGCTCTATCGTAGGATCGTAACAGCGTTTTGACCGTTCGGACAAACCCTGTTCTGTCGCGTGGCACAAATCGGCGTGAGCGGGCGGCGGTTAAACCGCCCGCGTCTTTTTTCAGCCATGTTCCAAGATTGCCTGCAACTCGGGCGCGGGGCCGGGGTGATGGCAAAACACCTCGCGCCCCTCAATCGTCGCGGTTGGCGGGGTGGTCGCGCAAATCTCGGTTGCGCGCGCACAGCGCGTACGCAGCGGGCACCCCGAAGGCGGATTGAGGGGGCTTGGCAAATCGCCCTCAAGCGCGATCAGTTTCTTGGCGCGCTCCACCACCGGATCGGGGATCGGCACGGCCGATAGCAGCGCTTGCGTGTAGGGATGCTGGGGCGCGGTGAACAGTTTCTCGGTCGGCCCCGCCTCCATCATTGCGCCCAGATAGAGCACCATCACCTCGTCGCAGACATGGCGCACCACCGACAAATCATGGGCGATGAAAATGATCGTTAGGCCCAGATCGCGGCGCAGATCTTCGAGTAGCGCGATTACCTGCGCCTGAATCGACACATCCAGCGCCGAGACGGGCTCATCGCAGATCAGTAGTTTCGGCTCGACCACCAGCGCACGCGCAATCCCGATGCGCTGACACTGACCGCCCGAAAACTCATGCGGGTAGCGATTGATCTGGTTGGGCAGTAACCCGACCTTTTCCATCACCGCGCGCACCTTTTCGCGCCGCTCTTTGCGGCCCATCTTGGGGCGATGCGTGCGCAGCGGCTCGGCGATGATTTCACCCACCGTCATACGCGGATCAAGCGACGCCAGAGGGTCTTGAAAGATCATCTGAATATCAGCGCGGTGCTTCAGCATCGCGCGCGGACCCAGCGGCACCAGATCGGTCTCGCCTTGCCAGATTACCTGCCCCTCGGCGGGCAACATCCGGATCAAAGCGCGCGCGAGCGTGGACTTGCCACATCCGCTTTCACCCACGATGCCCAGCGTTTTGCCTTCCTCCAGCGCAAAGCTGACGCCGTTCACGGCACGCAGCTTTGGCGGCGTGGCCCACGGCAGATCCGAGGCGCGGCGAATGTCGAACGTCACCCGCAGATCACGGGCCTCAATCAATGGAGCACTCATGCGGCGACCTCCTCAATGGGGCGGTGACAGGCGCGCGCGCGCCCTGCCCCGAACGTAGTGAGCGGGGGCATTTTCACCGCGCAGATGTCTTCCACGAAATCGCAACGCGGACAGAACGGGCAGCCGGTCGGCGCGCCGGTCATGTTGGGCGGATTTCCCCGGATCGGGGTCATCGTGCTATTGGCATCCAGCCGCGGAAGGGCCGCGAGAAGCCCGCGCGTGTAAGGATGCGTGGGCTGCGCAAACAGCGGATCAATCGGCGATTGCTCCATCACTTGGCCGCCATACATGACGATCGCGCGCTCGCAAAAGCCAGCAACGACGCCCAGATCGTGTGTGATCAACACCGTCGCCATGCCCAACTCGCGCCGCAGCTCGCCCAGCAGGTCCATGATCTGCGCCTGCACCGTCACATCCAGCGCGGTGGTCGGTTCATCCGCGATCAGAACATCGGGTTTGCACAGCAACGCCATCGCGATCATCACGCGCTGGCGCATCCCGCCCGAGAACTCATGCGGGAACAGCCGCACCCGGTTCTTGGCGTCGGGGATTTTCACCGCATCCAACATCACCACCGCTTGCGCCACGGCATCGCGCTTGGACAGACCTTTGTGCTGCATCAGCGTCTCAGCCATCTGGTCCGAAATCCGCATATAGGGGTTGAGCGCGGTCATCGGGTCTTGAAACACCATCGCAATCCGGTCGGCGCGGATTTTGTTGAGCTGCGTTTCGGGCAGGTTCAAAATCTCGCGGCCCTCGAACGCGACCGAGCCGCTGGCGCGCCCATTGGCCGCCAAAAGCCCGAGAATCGAAAACGCGAGCTGCGATTTTCCCGAGCCACTTTCGCCCACGATGCCCAACGTCTCGCCCGCCTCCAACGCGAAGCTCACCCCGTTGACCGCATGCACCGCGCCCTCTTGGGTGGCGAAACGCACGTTCAGATCGCGCACATCCAACAAAGCCATATCAGCGCTCCTTCGGGTCAAGCGCATCGCGCAGCCCGTCCCCTACGAAATAAAACCCAAACAGGGTGATGATGAAGAAAAACAGCGGAAAGGCGAGCTGCCAAAGCGTGCCGTAATTCATCGTCCCCGCCCCTTCCGAGATCAGCGCGCCGAGCGAGGTCTGTGGCTCTTGCACGCCCAGCCCGAGGAACGAGATGAAGCTTTCGGTCAGGATCATCAGCGGCACCAGAAGCGTCGCAAACACCACCACCACGCCCACAAGGTTGGGCAGGATATGGCGGCGAATGATGGTGAGGGCGGGCACCCCGATGGCGCGCGCGGCCTCGACATATTCGCGGTTCTTCAACGTCAGGGTCTGCCCGCGCACGATGCGCGACATCTCAAGCCATGAAATCAGGCCAACCCCGACAAACAGCATCCCGATCGAGCGGCCATAAATCACCAGCAGCAAGATCAGCACGAACATGTAAGGGATCGCCAGCAAGATATCGACAAGGCGCATCATGAACCCATCAACGCGGCCTCCGAAATAGCCCGAAACCGCGCCGTAAACCGTGCCCACAACCACCGCGATGAGCGAGCCGATCACCCCCACAAGCAGGGAGATCTGCGTGCCCTGAACGGTGCGGGCAAACAGATCGCGCCCCAGATCGTCAACGCCGAAATAATGGCCATTGGCAAAGGACGGCCCCGACAAGGCCACATCGCCCATCACGTTGTAATCAATGTCGGAATTGTTCCACGCTGCGATCCAGTTGCCAAATAGCGCAAACAGCACAACGAAGATCAGCAACCCCAGCCCAAAAATCGCTGCCTTATTGCGAAAGAACCGCCTGCGCGCATCGGCCCAAAGCGAACGCCCCGCCACATCCTCGCGCGAGGTCGCCTCGGCCAGAGAGGCCATCTTGCTTTGATCTATGACCATATCAATACCGGATTTTCGGGTCGATCCATCCGTAGATGATATCGACGACAAGGTTGAACAGGATGGTCAGCGTGCCCAGCAGGATCGTGATTCCCATCATCACCGCGTAATCGCGATTGAGCGCGCTATCGACGAAACTTTTGCCGATCCCGCCAGTGGTGAAATACACATCCACAATGACCGACCCGGTGATCATCGACACGAAGGCCGGGCCCAAATACGAGATCACCGGCAGCAAGGCAGGTTTCAGCGCGTGGCGCAGAATGATCTTGCGCGATGGCAGCCCTTTGGCGCGCGCGGTGCGGATGTGGTTGGAATTCAACACCTCCAGCATCGAGCTGCGCGTGATCCGCGCGATCGAGGCCATATACGAGGTCGAGAGCGCCACCACCGGCATGATCCAAAAGCGCGGATCGTCAAAGCTCCAACCGCCACCGGGCAACCAATGCAGCGTAAGCGTGAAGATCAGCACCAGGATTGGCGCCATCACGAAGTTCGGCAGCACTTGCGCCCCGATCGAAATCCCCACGGCGAAATAATCGAGCCACGAGTTGCGCTTGATCGCCGCCGTCACCCCCAGCGAAACGCCCACCAGCACAGCCGCGATAAAGCTGAGCGACCCGTAGGTCAGCGTGACCGGAAAGCCTTGGGCGATGATGTCATTGACTGAACGGTCCTTGTAGGTGAAGGACGGCCCGAAATCGAAATGCATCACCACGTTGGACAGGTAGGTGGCAATCTGTTTCCACAGCGGCTGATCCAGCCCGTATTTCGCATTGAGATTGGCGAGCACTTCCGGGGGCACTTGTCGCTCGGAAGTGAAGGGCCCGCCGGGAGCCGCATGCATCAGCAAGAAACTCGCGATGATGAGCACCAGCAGCGTCGGCACCGCAATGGCCAGACGCTTGAGAATGTAGACGATCATGAAGGTTACCTCGGAAATTCATCGGGCGGGCCAAACATGTGGCCCGCCCTGTTTCCTGATGCTCAGCTTACTTGGCTGTGCGATACATGTTTTTCGCGTACCAGTTGAGCTGCACGTTATCGAACGGGTAGCCCTTGATATGCGCGTTCAGCAGCATCGGCAGCGAATAGTCATAGATCGGTGCCAGCGGCATGTCGGTGGCCAGAATCTGCTCGGCCTTGGTGTAATCGGCCTGCGGATCGGCTGCGGTCTTGGAGTCCTTCATCAGCTTGTCGTACTCAGCGTTCGACCACTGACCCGAGTTCTGATCCGACCACGAGGTGTTCACGTCGAGATAGGTCGAGGCCTCGTTATAGTCCGCACACCAAGCCGTGCGTGCCACGTCGAAATCATGCTGCGTGTTGAGTTTGTCGAGATAGACTTTCCACTCGAAATTCTCGAGCGTGGCTTCGACACCCAGCTGTTTCCAGAACTGCTGCACCGCGATCGCGATCTTTTTGTGATCGGACGAGGTGTTATACATGATGCGCAGCTTGAGTGGGTGATCGGGGCCATAGCCTGCCTCTTTCAGCAGCTCGCGGGCCTTATCCATGCGCTCTTTATCGGTCCATTTCGCATAGGCGATATCGGGGGCCTTGAAGCCTGCGGTCGCCCAATGGGTCCAGCTATAGGCCGGCTTCTGCCCACCCTTGAGGATCTTGTCGATGATGATGTCACGGTTGATGCCATATGACAGCGCCTGACGCACCTTCACATCCTTCAGCGCCTCCGGGCCGTTCGGGCCGACATTGAAGCGATAGGCATAGACACAGGAACGCGGCGGAGCATGCGCCTGATCGGGATATTCATCCTTGAGGCGCGGATATTGACCCGCCGGGGTCTGCACAAAGTCCAGCTCGCCCGCCTGATAGCGCGTCAGCGCCTGATTGAGGTCTTGGATCGGGATGAACTTCAGATCGGTCAGCGTCGTGTTCGCCGCATCCCAATACTTGTCGTTCTTGGTCATCTCGATGCTTTCGCCGATCTTCCAGCTTTTCAGCGTGTAGGCACCGTTCGAAACCATATGCTCGGGCTTGGTCCAGTCGGAACCATATTCCTTCACCACCTTCTCGGGCACCGGGAAAGTTGAGGACAGCACCAGCATCTGGCGGAAATACGGGATCGGCGTTTCCAGCGTGACCTGCAGCGTGTGGGCATCCAGCGCCTTCACGCCCAGATCGCTCACCGGCTTGTCGCCCTGAATCACGTCATGCGCGTTCTTGACCTGCATCAGTTCAATATACCACGCGTATTCCGAGGCGGTCTTGGGATCGGCAAGGCGCTGCCAGGCGTAGACAAAGTCCTGCGCCGTGACCGGATCGCCATTGGACCATTTCTCGTCGCGCAGATGGAACGTATAGGTCAGCTTGTCATCAGAGACGTCAAAGCTTTCTGCCATAGCGGGCACAAGATTGCCGTGATCATCTTGCTGATACAGCCCGTCGAACATCTGCTGAAGAACGTCATTGCCGTCCTTGGATGTGCTCAGATCGGGATCCAGCGTCTTGAGGTCATCTTGCAACCAATAGGTGAAGCTTTGATCCTTGGCGAGCTTGGTGCCAGCGGGAACATGGCTAGACTGGGCAAAAACGGGTGCTGCGCCGCCCAACATAAGGGCTATGGCGGAAATCGCGATGAATGGTTTCAAGGAATACCTCCAGATTCAGGGTCCGGCTTTGCGCGCAATGTCCAAATTATAGCCCCTGCAACAGTCCGGCTTTCTCGTTGATGCGTCATCAAGAGCGATCATGGATAAGAGAGCAAGACTGACGTTGCGCTTGTAACATTCATGTGAGAGCGGCGCGCGAACAAAGGTAAAACTTTTCCCAAAACTTGCGCAAATGCCGCTGGTCGAGCAATGAAATGCCGGGCCATCGGCAAGCGCTTCGCTGACTTTGACGGAATATTTCAAACCCTGGCGCAGCATACCATCCCCCTCGGCTGATGACGCTATCCATTCTGGTGGTCGAAAGGCTGCCCCAGAGAAGACAGACTGAAGCGGCATCATCTTCTGCAAGCGCGCCTCATTACCCGATTACTTGCTGTTCGCGCTCGTCAGGCATCGTCGATCATAAAAACAGATCACAGCCGTCACGTCCGTCGCGATCAGGGAAAATGCTGGAAAACCACGCCTTACCGCCAAAGAGCCATCAGAGCAGATGCCCACGCGCAGGAGCAGCCGTGTTTCACTTTCCAGCAACGCCGTTTTACCGCCACGCCCCCCAATTCTGGCGCCATACCCGGCAATCAGAACGGCACCAAGCCCCTGCAATCAAGAGCTTTCTCTAATATCAGGGGGGTGAATGGTGCTGTGAGAGAGGATTGAACTCTCGACCTCTCCCTTACCAAGGGTGCGATCTCTGGCGGGCTTCCTAAAAAAAATTTGCGCAAATACTTGTTTTTGAACTAATAATGTGAACTTTTCATCAATTCCGCACTGTCCTGAAAAGCTATATGTTCCTCGTTTGTAAAGCTCGTGTAGAGGCATTTCTGATGCAAAAATTACCGGTGGTAATCAGGTAACTCCCTTGCGAGTCGTCACTTCGACCTCGCCAGCGAGCCTGAAATAGATTTCTGAAAATCAGGATGATGGTGTCCGTAAACCTTCAAAATCATGCGGCTATCCTTGTGCCCTGCGAAGGCCGCGACGTCTTCAACATTTTGCCCGTCGCGCATAAGCCAGGTGATCACAGAATGTCTGAGCGTGTGCGGCGTGACTTCGCTCGGGTTTAGCCCCGCGCTTTTGACCGCCCCGCGAAAAGCTCTTTTGATCGATCCGATCCCCTTACCGCCGAATTCGATGACGAACTCTGACGCTGACCGGCCTTTTGCATCGATTAGCCTATCGAGCAGGACACCTTCCACGCGGCAAGATGCCCGTGGCTTCCTACGCGGCATTGTCTTGCGGCCGCGCTCATCCACTTTCACTTCGTCATTGCGCCGCGCATCTCTGAAATCGATAACGCCGCGCTCGAGATCCACATCACGCCATCGAAGCTCAAGAATTGCTTCATGCCGCGCTGCCGTCGCCAGGGCGATGCGCACAAATATCTCGATGTGCTCAAGCTCGCACGCATCTATGAGACGGTCCGCCTCTGCCCTGTTGATCCAGCAATCTCGTGGCTCTGATGCTGGTGGCAAATCAAACTCGGGATCTGGCAAATCAGTGAGCCTGTGTGTGCTAGATCGAGCGAGTCGGAAAGCCGACAAAATCAGCTGCATTTCTTGTCGGATCGTGGCATCTCCGACGCCCTCAAAGCGCCGTTCTGTCTCATACCATTCCCCCCATTGTAGCGTTAGCGCGGAGAGGTAGAACTTGCCGCCGTGTCGCCGCACTATTGCTGAGACGTATTGCCATTTTTTGCGCCATGTCGTCGGATTCTTCTTCTGCCGTTCTGCGTCGTAGATATCGAGCGCTTCGGCGAGTGTCGCCTTAAGATTCTTCGATCGCTTCATGGGTGCCGATGCTTGCGCGATGATAAACTCGGAAAGCCGCAGATCAGCTTCGCGCCGATCTTTCGTGCCAGTCGATTTGTATTGCCCGCCCGAACGGATTTGCCAGCAATCCTTGCCCTTCGGCCAAGTGAGATATGGTGCGCGCGCGTTTCGCTCTGCCATGCTGAAACTCCAATTTTATAAACAATGCATGCATGGATGCATATGCGGGAACTCCCCTGCAGTAAATATCAATGCTCCTCCGGATTATTCGTTCCGCAAGGCAAGAAGTATTGAATAAAAACACCATATTGGGTTTTTTCTTTCTTGAAGGATCTATGTGCATGCCAAAGTTTAGTAGCATTGCAATGATGGAATGGCCCTCCTAGGAAACCAAAGGATGAAGACAATGACGAAGCTATCGAAGCAGCAACAATCGCAGCGGTTGCCGCTGATGAAGGGCGCAGCTGCCTCTCCGTCATGAAGCGCGAAAATCACGACGGCGACGCTGCTTGGCCTGTCTACATCGGTGACAAGTTCGCTAACTTCAAGATTCACCTCGGTAAGCGGAACTTCGCTGCAGAAACGAGAGATACAATGGCCGCAGCCAGAGCAGACATTCATCCACAAACCTTGTCAGGGCTCAATAATTTCCTCAGCTTTAAGAGCTGGCCGAGGTAGATGCCTCGCCTGGCGGCGAAACATCCAGCACGAAAACATCGATCCGACCTCGCAAATCGTCTGGCAAATGCGCTTCGATTGCAGCTTGAAGCTCTGAGGCGGAATGATAGTCGTGACGTGTTGATCCCGCGACATCGTCTTGAGGGCCATACCAAAGAACAAGGTAGACTCCCTGTTCATCAGCGTCCGGATGCATGGCGTATCGATCCGCCAATTGCGTTGCAGCTGCCCCAAAAAGATCTCGGTGCCATTGGCCTTTGCCCTCAATGACGAGCATCCGCGGAACGCCATTTACCATGCGCGTCGCTGTGAGGTCGCACCTGTTTCGCTCTTCGAGTTGATGCTCCACCACGTCATGGATATCCATAGGTGCCAAACGGGGTCGCAGCCATGCCGCGACGCGCGCCATACCCCGGACTTCATTCAGCCGAACGCCACCATCGTAAAACTGATCTCTGAGCCCAGTGTGACCCGCCAAGACGTCTCTCTGCAGTTCGTCGAAGAGCTCCATAACCACAGTGCGCGTTTGTTCGACGCTGGCTGGTAAGCCTGCGTCGATAAAGTTTGCGACCTCAGCCGGTCCCGGACGCGTAGTCGCCATTGCTGATCTACGACGAAGCTCTGCGCGCATGCTACGAAGATCATTGTAGGAGGGAGCCATGCTATCTTGTGTGAGAAGTCTTTCGATTGTCGGCAATGCCGCGTTCGGCTCATCACGGCCAATTTGCCAAACGGATTCTCTTAGGTATCGATAAGCGGTCTCTCCTTTCGGGCTGCCAGTGCCCCAACTTGATGGAAGAGGAACGACAGGCCAATGAGGCCGATAGGCAAGCTGAATCAGCTCGATCTTCGCGGCGGACATCGTCGACCAAATTCCTTCCCCATCTCGACCGCGGTCCCGACGGCGCTCGAACCAAAAAACAAGGTCCGGATCACGAGCTATGTAGGCCCAGACCGCCGGATTGATGTCATGGGCAAACCAGAAATCGCGCAAGAACCAGAATTGCCGCTGCTCTTCGAGCCTGTGGGGCAAAACCCCTTCGTCCAGGCCCACACAGCGGTCACGGATCGACGCCAAGAGGACGTCGCGGTCTCCAAAACTCGCGGCCATATCGAAGAGTGACTCGAGGGTTTGGAGCGGGAGCTCAGAAAATCGCTGAAGCCATTCAAGCGGAAGTGTGGCTCTCAGGTGATTGAGCGTAGGCTCTCGGTGCAGGATATGAAGATCACAAAACCCGCTTGCTGCTCGGAGCGAAGGTTCAAGATACGCCCGCGCATAGGTCTCACTTTCATGGGGCGCGAGTTGGACCTGTCGCTGCACTTCGGCATGAAACGCCTCATGCTCACCTTCAGCGTAGGTGTTGTATCCGCCTGTGTCCGGTAGGATTGCATGCAAAACCTCCGGCGCCACCGCTTCCAGAGTGCCGGAAGCCCGATACTCGGCGAGAGCACCAGCAAGAAAGATCTGAACCCAGCCTTCGGCACCTCCTGCACCAACTTCCCCGATCGTTGGGCAGCGATTGGACAGGTTTATGAGGCTCTGCCGAAGGGTGGTTACAGGGTCGAAAAGGCCATGGGTGACCTTAGGCAGATCGTCGGGCTGAATTAGGTAGGCGCGAGCAACACTGTGGGTCCATCCAACGTGTTCGCCACGTTCAATTGAGTCCCTATTTTCAAAAAAGAGGGCCATGTTGGCAGCTTCAATCCGCCGTTCGCGTCGTCGGCGACGTGCCTCAAATCTATAGTGCCTCGGTCGTTGTTTCCGCCAACTCTCGTGTCTTGCCCGGTTCAACCATGCCCATTCTCTCATGAAAACAGGCTTCTCAAGTGTCTGCTCGCGGCAGTAACGCCGAAATTCGTCAGGGCCCCGGGTCGACGTTTCCCCATAGTAGCGGTGGCCGCTGACGAAACGGCCCCACAAAGCCGGGTTATCGTTCTGGAAAGCGAGGTCTACCAGATGGCGGTCGTCGCCTTCACACAGGCTCAAGCCTGAGTGACCGTAGTGTCCAATCACATCAAACATCACGTTGAATATCTCGTCTCGGTCGGTGAGCCCTGCAAAGGCCCGAGCATGTAGCGCCCTTCTCAGGGTGTCATCCCTCTGTAGCGCTTCGACCGCGCGGCTTTGCCCCGCACCCATTTGACTGTGATAGTGCAAATTGTGGACCCAGCCCCAAATTTGGTCCGGGTCGTGAGGTCCTGCAAACAACTGGAAATAGCGGTCGAGAATCATTCCCACGATCTTACTAACCCCATCCCGGCAATGGCAGGCATGCCGGTCATTGCCGCACGTGCACTGCAACCCGGCTGTCAGATCGTCGAGCAGCCTGGCACATGTCTCCTGATTAAACTCGCGCGTGAGGCGCTTCAGGAAATACCGCTCTTCGAAGGTCCTGGAACGGCGACGCCCCCCCTCTGTTGGGTAGAGCGAAGCCCCGTCTCTGAGTGTGGCGAGGACCTCGGCATAAGGGGCTTGGGGACCGAGGAACATCAAGATTTCTGATGAGAGCCTGAGTGCGTCGGATGTGCCGTTGGCAATAAGCCTTTGTAGCGTGTTGGTTTGGTCGTGCCGGTCATCGTTCAAGAGGCAGGAAAGGGCATCGAGACGCGCGCCTATGCCTGCTTCCGCATCAAACAAGATGGCTTCGAGCTCGGTTCGCAGATCAGGCACGACCGGAGAACCGACCAGCAGTTCGAGTAAAAGCTCCCGCAGATGTCCGTCATCTTCGTAGGCGAGGATTGGCCGGAGGGCTTCCAGTATATCCGGTGTGAACAAACCCGATGCGCGGAACGTGCGCCATCTGTCACTTCGCCGAAAGTAGGGGTCGTCCGCGTTGAGCGCGGACAAGGCACCAAGCAGAGCGATGCGAGAGGCCGACGTCAGTCTTGACGGATCACCATTCGATAATACCGCATAGGCATCGAGTTCAATGGCGGCGTCCTGAACCGCCTGCGAGCCTTGCGCCGCCATCCATCCCAACAAACCACGCAAATCATCACGCACCACACCGTTCGGAGCGATGAGCGCCATCGAGCGCGACAGGTTTAACCGCGCAGCAGGGTCGTCGATGAGACCAACGAGGTGCCGCGCCGCGCCGTATTCGGCAACGATCCTATGCACAGGTTCGTGCTGATTGGCTGCAGTTCCGGGCCGAAAAAGCTTGGTCGATAGAGTGGATACCGGACCGTCGCCATTGAGCCCTATTGTTTCAAACTGCGGATGCAGGTCGTCTTCGGCGATGTCTCCCACTGCGACACCGTCTGCTCCTGACAGGAGAAGTTTCGCAAAGGTCTCGTTCGCCCAGACAATTCGTCTGTGTCGGGCTGGCGCACCTGCTGCAATCACGTTTGGGTTTACTTCCCTGGCAAGGTGTTCGATTGCCAGCGTGAAGACGACTGAGCGTGAGGGAAGGTGACCATCGGCCTCGACGTAGGCTCCGGCGAACAGACGCAGAAACTCTGGATTGCCGAGCAGGTGATGGAGGTCAAACCGGCTTATATCCTCTGCGAATGCGTCGAATGACCAGTCGGCATGAAGATGATCGAAGAGCCGCCGCTGTTCGTCAGTCTCCAGCGGGACGAGACGAACCACATGCGGATCAACCCCAAAAAGGTCGCCTATGAGCCGGGTCTTCGCATCTTCCCATTCGCCAGATCGGCTGGAGAGCAGGACTCGATCCGGTTCAGCATCGCGGATTTGATGCAAGATATCGAAGACGCGCGCTTCACCGATCCGCGCCACTTCATCAAAGGCGTCGATTACCAAAGTCGAGCCAGTGCTTTGCGCTCTCGGGCGGAAAGCACTGGCTCGGATGCGACCAGCCCCGACCCGATCAGCAATGCTACCCAGGAGCGCAGTTTTCCCCGCACCGGGTTCAGCAAGCAGGATCACGATTCCGGGGGATGCCAGAAGCTCGGCTTCCGGGATGATCGTGTCTCCATCGCGGAGCCTGCGGGGAATGTGAAACTCGCCCGGAATGTGTAGCCCTCTACTCGAATTCTTTTCGCTAATTCACACGTTTAATACACTATAGTTGTTCCCCTGTCTTAGGAACAGCACGGAATAGAGGTGCGTTTGCATCTATATTGCTCAACGTCTGCTTTGATGAAGCTGCGCTGCGGCGTTGGCTGGGGCAACGAGTGGCGGCTACGGGCCGAGAGCGACGATCCTGTAGGAGGAAACTGTTGGGCAAATGTGTGCGTCGGGCGGCTCGCGTTTGGCAGGAATCTCCGCGGCACCATCATAGCTATCTACGCCCAGTTGCACCTTTCGCCGGATACCCCACCGAGACATTGCGCAGCTTGGTCGTTCCAATCTGAAACTCTGCTGCCAAGTGGGTATGCCCGAACAGCCATTGATCGGGCTGGAAGCGGTTGATTAGATCGCTCAGGTCCGAGGCATAGGCTTGCGGCACCGGTCCGCCTGGCGACAGTGCGAAAGGATGGGGCGCATGATGGGTCACGACGACGGTCTCACCTGCAAACGGCTCTGACAACTGCGCCTCCAGCCAGGCGACATGCTCACGATGCAGCGCAACCGTGTCGAGCGGGCGCGCCTTGCTGAAGCCCGCATGCGCGACCCGGATATAGCGGTAATCGTTCATGACCCGCGCAGCCTCGGCTGCATTCTCTTCCAACGTTCCAGCCCCTGCGCGCATATCGGTCCAGAGTGTGCAGCACAGGTAGCGCGTGGAGCCGTAGGTGATCACGGATTTCTGCGCGAACTTGGCGCCGGCTGTCAGGGCAATCTCGGCAAGCCGGTCATCGCCATCCAGACGGAAGTCGTAATAGTCGTGGTTGCCCGGAAGCACATGGACGCGATCCAGCGAGATACGTTCTCCGATCAAATCGAAGGCCTGTTTCCACCGCACCCGGGGTTTGTTGGTCAGATCGCCGGCGATGATCAACAACTCGACACCGTCGAAATCAATCTGGTCGAGCGGGTTGACGCCCGCCTGATGCCAGAGGTCGAGATGCAGGTCGGCGAGGATTAGCGTGTTGGTCATGATTGTTTCCACGACTTCAAGGACAGGGCTGGCGGGTCTTGTGCGCGATGGGCTGTTGATCCCCTTCACCACGGCGCGGTTCAGAACTCGCCTTAGAAGGGATCAAGACGATGCGCACTCGGTGCGAGGCGTCCGTCTTTGCGAAGTTCCGCCAAGAACCCGTCATCACGTTCACCGAGATTGTAGAACCGATTGCAACTCCGGGCCCAACCCTTAGCAGGTTGCATGTTCATGAGAGGCGACGTCCGGACGCGCGCGCCCTCGCGCAGATGCGGGTGGCCGGAGACTTGTCCGACAAGCAAGGGAACACCACTTTCCTTGATCGGGCACCACCTTTGAAGAAGGGGGGCATCCGCAAGATCCTCAATCGAGGGGTTGGATGTGCTGAGGCTAATGATCCAATCCTCAAAGCTGACGATTTCGAAGACGCCGCACGTTTCAGCCAAGCCCTTATCCTTCGGCGCGATCACAGAAAGATGGGTCTGATAGAGGGGGCTCAGGGCAGGATCCTCTCGGATGTGCCGTTTCAATTTGTCGAAATCCGAGCCTCGGCCCCTGAGAGAGTGCAGGAGCTCAATCCGTTTGAGGTAGGGTTGTATGGCGCGGGTGGGTCTCGAGGCTGTCATGGCGGCAGTGTCATCCTTGGGTGGAGGGACTGTTGGGTGGATGTTACTCTTGTTTGCACGCCTTGGAAACACATAAGATATTGAAAACAAACAGTTTATTTTTCGCATGATGCGATTGTTAGGCGAGTCCCTTGAGTTGGTTGGCTCAGAAGGCCACACGACGGCTCTCAAAGCCGTTTTTCGCACGCCTTTTCAAATAGGGACTCGCGGTATTCACCCCCATGCCAATGGAACAAGCGACTTTACGGAGTGTTGCGTTGCCCCAGAATGGCAGGTCTGAGCTGCCTGCGCCCTCAGCCCAAAAGTTGGCGACATTATGGTCAGGCGGAACCAACTTTGAGGCAGAGCTCGACCCAGACTGCAACTGCCTAGACTTCGAAATACTCTTTCCACTCAGCATCAAAAATTCTCGACCTGGTGTCCGCATGTATGCGTTCAATTGAGAGTTTTTGAAACGCTTGGGTGCGATAAAATTCAGCGGTTCTTTCGCTGCGATGATCGCAAGCGCGCATCGCTAGCTCAACGCCTCGCGCTCCAAGACTGGCGAACTCATCATGCAACTTGGTTCGCGCCGCGTGACACCCCGTTCCCAACGCTTCGTGCCACAGCGCGCTGACATATCTTGGATCTGGAGCAGTCCCGTCATGCTTTACGAAAAGAAGCCGCTTCTCAGCGAAGCATTCTTCACGCTTATCTGCAAGATATTCATCGCCTAAACCTTGCAAGATCAGCTGATCGATAAAGTAAGCAAATTCTTCCAGAACGGGAGCCCGAAATCTGCGGCCGCTCTTGCTAATAACGAGGTTGAGTTGGTAGCCATGTTCGTTAAGAAGGATTTCCTCACCAAAGCGCATCATGGTATCGGCCACGCGAAGGGGGAACGGGCAGAACAAAGTGAGCGCTACGGCCATGTTGCGGCGCGATTGAGCATCTCGTGGATTGCAGGTTTGCGCAGCTTCACCAAGCAAATCGAACGCCCGACCGAAGATTTCCTCATAGCTCGGCAGTGCCAAAACTTTCGCAACTTTCTGTGGAAGCGACTGCGCTGCACGATTTTCATGCAGGCGAGTTCTCGATTCGAGATGTTCAATCACGTCACGATCAGCGCCGATATATCTGGCGAAATCTCTCACCTGCCGGATTGACGAGTGCAATGTGACCTTCGATAGCTTCCTCTTTCGATTGAGCAACGATTTTTCGTATGCGATCGTAGCTTCTACAGTCAATTTTTCTTCTAATTTGGCGTCCAGTGTAGCCTTGACAAGCTCGGTAAGCTTTATCCTCGTAGAGGTTATTAGCGACGGTGCCGGAACGCGACCATTCACTCCCAACTTCCCAGCGTCCATATCGGCAAGTGCTCGATGCCAGTCTTGGGGCAACGCATCGGGAGCAACCGAGAATATTCGATCGCGAGGTTTATATTTCTTGGCAGGCGGCTTTCGTGTGGCAATCGCCTTACATATTTCGCGCTCAAAAGGCAGCTCGGGCATCAGTAGCCACACGACGCGTCGAGCGTTTCGTAAATAATAGGTCGGCAAATCTGTGCAGTATTCCGCAATGTCGGCTGCATTCGCTGAAAAGCCCACATCACGTGGCATACGCTTAAGTATCCTATCCAACTGGTAAAAATCATAGAGTCTGAACACGCCATCTGAGATTGCATCTTTCACTTGATCAATGGAAGCCATGCCGTGCCAACATGGCTCGGCAACAATGTCACCCAATCGCGCCAACTGTGGTTTGGAAAGCGATGTTTTAGCGGGCATTTTTAAGTCCTCCGATCTGGATGAGTTCTTCTTGCACTGATCTCATTTCGGCCTCACTATCGATCCACGCATAGTGACGTCGAACTGTTGCCTCCGTATTGCACAGCAGAGTTGCAGCTTGCGCGTATTCACCCGGGTGTGATCTGAGATAAAGGCTTGCCAATCCGTGCCTGAAATTGTGGGGATCCATAGGGATGCCGAGCTTCGATGAATGCTCGAGAAGCCAGTTTCTCATGCTCCCGGCGGATAACGATGGACCACGGAAACCGCAGAAAAAATAGTTGGATTCGTTTGCGAGTGGAATTCGTGGACGAATCTCAGCCAAATACCATTTGAGAACTGTTAGTGCTTTCGTTGGGCCGTCACTGATCGGCGCTTTGATGTCTCGGCGGTTTTTCACTTCTTCCGCCTTGAGAAGAAGGTGCCATTCTCCCTTGCGTCTCGCAGGTTGAATCAAATTCGGCTCAGGCCCCAAGTGACGCAAATTGAGCATGTTGGAGATCCGAAGAGGAACGGACCAGAGAGCTATCGCCGAAAACGCAGCCAAGCAACCAAGCTGAATTATTTTGGTCTCCCTCCCGAAAAAATTTCGATCGGTTTCGATCAGATCATTTGCTTGTCTTTGGAAATTTATATGACTAGATAGGAATTTCAGTTCCAGATCCCTATTCCGTAGTAACCTCTCGCAAAAATCGCGGGTTTTCAGCGGCATAACTTTCGAATCCTTGCGTCCTTTTTGTATGATCCGATTGCCCGTGAGCGCCGCCTCAATGAAGCTTACATCGCCTACACTGAGTGTAGTCGCGAGGCCGAGGAGGCACTGCGTGTAGTGGAAAATCGAGCGATCCGAAATTTTTCGAGAGCTGTCTGCCTCTGTCATCCAGGACCGCATCGTCGGGATGAAAACCGTTTTCTCAAAAGCATGGCGAAGATGCGCTGTGTCCCTCGTGAGAGCGCCGCAACGTATCGCAGAGTCGATATACTTTACTAGCGCGGCATAGTAGACAGCCTTGGTGGATGCACTTTTTTCACCAATCTCTTCTTCTAGAATAGGATCCAATATTCCTCGACAATGCAATTCGATCAATGCATCGATTTCTTGCTTGATTAGTCCTGAAAGTCCTATGTTTTTTGCTCTCAAAGTTTTTTTCGGATTGCGAAGTGATTCCGTTAAGAAAATATTGTCAATTTTTGGAGATCGACTTCTCAACACATTAATATTATCTACCGCCCTGGATAAGGCGCTACGACGAGCGATGTTAGAAACTTCTTGATACTTCTGCGACAGCCACTCGTTTGTAACTTCCTTGGGTGAAATGTTTTCTTCTCGCGCGACATCGATCAGGACGTGGATAGGAATCAATGTTTGTGGAAGCAACCCCGTTCCTACGCCAACATTCGCCGCCGCATATTCTATAAACTCTGCCCACGCGTCTATGCGACCCTTACGTTCCTTCTTCGCCGCGTGTATTCCGTGAAAGCCGCGCAGGATTGAAATCATTTTCTTTCGCCAAGCCCAATAGGCGTCAACGGACCTAAACTCATTGGGGAATCTTTTATTCCGAGGGAACCTATTTTCAAAGGCTTGCAAGTCTGCAGGAATGTTCTTGAGGTCATTCTCGTTTGCCAAGGACTTGGTCCTCATGACCTGGGAGGAATAGTCAACGATGGTTGCATCAGAATAAACTCGATCTGTTTTCAACCACACGAAAACGTCTGACATTGTAGAGTGCCCGATAGTTTTTTTGGTTTCATATTTCATGTTCGTTACTTTTCAAATTGTTCGTAATTTAACTTTCAATGACGAACACCCCTATCTTTTCACACGCCGAAAGATCATGGGTGTTCGTCATTTTGTCCGCTATTTTCTATTCTGTTCGTAAAGCTGCAGAGCTAAGCTCAGAATGAATGTGCTTCGCGGTCCCTATGCCCGCGCCTTGGCGGTGCTCGTATCGCGCCATATTGTGGCTCCAACCAAGCCGCGAGCGGTTCATGGCGGCACCAGGCGTCGATGTGTGCAGGTAGGTAGCGGCGAGTTCTCGGTCCAAGATCAACGTGCATTGGTAAACACCAGAGAGGATCCCTCCTATTTCCCGCGCGGCGAATTGTATGTTCGTCGACGCCAGAAATTTTAGCTATGTCTTCAACTGTTAGAAGTGGCCTTGATAACTCGCTTTCGGCCTCAATCGGGATACTGCGAAATCGCCAGATCCGACGCCAAAAATCCACTTTATCAAAACGGTTCCCTGGCAGTTTTGCACAGCAAAGATTCGTTAGAACTTTGCGTGCGCTTGGCGGCGACAGACTCATATATTGAGCCATCTCCTCGAGGGATGCTGCACGCGCTCCCAATGATATAATCGCATTCTTTTTCATAGCTTCATTATCTCAAACGAACAGTTTTCGAGTGAAGCCACAAAATGCTTAAGTGGTGTATTTCCTGTGGATTAGGCTGGATTCCCCCTAAATTCGGCGAATTTTCGTATGTTACACGGCCTAGTTATGGAGCTCATTTTTGATACCTGTGCGAAAATGAATATAGCGCGATGTGACTCAACTCATTGATAATAATCAATAAAATTTTCAGAGCCTGGTCTTTTCGAACGAAACCGAGAACGGAAAACTCGCTCGTCGAGATGAACATCTCGACTTGAAGCGGGCTGCCGAAAGGGGAAACGCGAGCGGAATACATAAAATAAATGTTCGTTATCAATGCTTTATGTGGATTTTCGAGAAGCAAGGGGCGACGTAGTCGAAATATCTAAAGGTTTTGTAGTCGTCCCCAGGAAGCTCTCAAATATGCGAAACGAGCACTGAATACGCACCATGCGCTCCAATCTGACTGGCTAAAGATGGCGGCGGAGATGAAGCGCAAGTGGGTGACGCCGGTGTTGTTCTGAAAGGAATTACGCATGAGATTTCCCGGTGGAAACCCATTTGCAAACACCTACTCGGGCCACATCCGTTGACACATCAAAACCATGAGACGAAAGTCCGCAATCACGGACTGCACCGCAGTCTCGAGGTGAAGAGGTCAACGGCGGCTCTTGGCCGGTTGCGACGGCGTTGCTCAATGCTACGATTCAAGATTCTGCAAAGCAGAGAATGGCAGGTTTGAGCCCAGACTGACTAAAGAGGGCATCAGCGATTTCGCGAGCGCAGCAACGCGCCCCTTGTCAGCAACGGCCCGTAGTTGCCCTTCAGCGATAAGCCGGCATGCTGTGGTGCGGCCCGTCGAACCGGCCATTCGCTGCAGGCGCGAAATTCTGCAACTGGCGAATTCACACCATGCGGACATCATGGAACTTCAGCGCGGTCTGTGGCAGCATACTGACATGATCGAATTCCGCACTCTCGCCGATGACCATCCCGACCTCACACATTCTCCGCTGCTTCGGGGTGCTCTCCTGACCCTGCAATATGCTCAGCAGCACGGATCAATTGGCCTAACTAAGACCAAGGCTTTCAAGCGCGTCTTCGTCCATTGGGCCGTCGAGCATTTCGACTGGCCGGGGAAAAGCGCAGAAGAGATGTTCCGCTACAATAAGGTGATCAATGAATATGATTTTCCCCCGCTCGAGGTTTTACATTTCCTTCTGATCTCTCTGCGCCTGGGACGTCACTTCAAGGGTGAGTTTCGGCTGACCAAGCGTGGCACAGAACTGGCGCAAGCCCCTGGCCACCTGTTTGCCGAGCTGATGCCATACTTTGTGTTCCAGATCGACCACGCTTCCTATGCGCGTTTCGACGATCGCCCCTTCGGGAAATGGGACGTCTGGATGAACGTGATTAACGTAGAAGCCGATCATGGCGCGACCGAGGCTGCCTTGTTCGAAGCCTTCTACGGTGAGCCACAAGATTGGCACACAGCGGGGTGGCGAGAGATGGCCGCATTTTCATCTTGCGTGCTGCGGCCGCTCGAATGGGCGGGATTGCTGATCGAGACCCGCGAAGACTGCGCCGGAAAGCAAGTGTGCCATGTGTTCAAGACCCCGCTCTGGCGCAGCGCACTCAATCTTGACACTGATGACATGCTGCGACCGATGTCCGTCCAGTGAGATTGTTTTCCCTGCTCCCAAGACGCGACACGGCTTGCGCATGAGCGGCCCACACCGGCGGTGACCACGCGGCCCCACAAGCATATCAATGTTACTGAGAAACTCCCTGATAATCCATCCAATAAGGATGAATCGCAAATCAGCGGCTCACAAGGAAGGTGGGGGCGGCGCATCGCTTACGGAAAAATCGAAACAAGGACGTGAAATTGGGCCGGGACGTTTGCCGCCCCGACCTTTCATTGTTTAAACGTTCGTATCGATTTTCTTTGCCCTCAGGCGGACCGTTCGACCATCCGCCGTCAGACAGATTGTCCATCGTGCTTGGCCATCCGCCGCCATTTCTTTCTCATTTTGCCCATGTGACTATTTCTAGGGCTGAGTTTTTAGAATGCG
The DNA here is from genome assembly GCF_040892615.1 of Thioclava arctica. Lineage (NCBI taxonomy): Bacteria > Pseudomonadati > Pseudomonadota > Alphaproteobacteria > Rhodobacterales > Paracoccaceae > Thioclava > Thioclava arctica. The sequence goes on along the minus strand of NZ_JBFRYC010000005.1, from coordinate 227,841 downwards.
GGCGGCAGATGGAAAGCATCACATTTGTCACCCGGGATGCTCTGTTCTTTTAGAGGTCCAGCTCATAGACCATCCGAAATCCGATCCGCATATTCTTGTATGCGCCCGTAGTTGTGGGAGGCATGCGATCTGTCGTCGCGGAAACTCTCATATCCCAATTGACATTTAAATCATCTGTCTGGCCCGATCCACTAAGTGCATCCTTCTCAAGATGCAAAGGTGCCAAATTCATTGCCCCCAAGTGCAGGGAGTTAATCGCGGCACCTTCTGGAGCAAGCCACTCCCCGACATCGATGGCTTGGACGAAACTCACACCGTCCTTCGTCTTGCGCCAAGACAGGTCAGCCCCTCCTCCCGAAAGACTTGTTCCAAAGAAGCCGTCAACGTCGCCTCCGATCCGTTCCACCTGGCGGTCTGGGGGGCATGATCGGCACTTTGAACGACATCTGCGTCATCGTCGTTGTTGCACTGTCATGGAAGTGTGTTCTCGTTGCCTTGGTTGCTTTGAGGGCAGTGCTTGCCGTCGTCTTCGACAGCGCCTTCGTCGGGCAATTCGGCTTTTCACTTCACTTGGGTGTTCAGGGTGTCGCGTTGACGAATATCGCAGTTGGCGTGATTCTTTTGATCCCGTCCATCGCAATTCTCATGCGCGCTGGCGCACTTGGTATTCCGCGCCTTGGGCGTATCGAGGGATGGAAGAAAGACTGGTTTTTGGTGGCCGCGCGCTCAGGCCTTGAGTCCGGCGTCCGGAATCTCGCATTTTCGCTCATGGTCTTGCGGCTGATGAACGAGGTCAACGAAGCGGGCCTATTTTGGGTGACTAACAGCTTCATCTGGGGCTGGCTTCTCTTGGCGGGTCTCGCGGTCTGCCAAGACCGACTTCGTCCTCGATGCTCTTGAACAGGCCCTGCATGATCGGCGGCCTGTTCAGAAAGGGAGATTGATCCATCACTCGGATCGCGGCGGGCAATATTTATCCATTCGCTATAGCGAGCGTTTGGCCAAAGCAGGCATTGAACCATCGGTCGGCAGCGTCGGGGATTCCTACGACAACGCCCTCGCTGAAATTATAAACGGTCTCTACAAAACCGAGCTGGTTCACCGCCAGGGCCCTTGGCGCAACATGCAGGATCTCGAAATGGCGACTCTCGGCTGGGTCGATTGGCTCAACAACCGGCGCCTGCTTGGACCCATCGGAAACATCCCGCCAGCAGAGGCCGAAGAGAACTTCTATGCACAGCGCGACATGCTCGATATGGTCGCGTGAAATGAAGCTATAGGTCTCCGACAAACCCGGAGCGATTCAGTGCCGCAGGACCCTTCTGCACACCCACCCCACCAATAAGCTGGTAGAAATTTCTACCAGCGCGGCCGCGCTTCCGCGCGGATTCGCTCAGGCGCTGAGTTTTTCGAACAGACGAGCCACCGCTTCTGCACCGGGATCGACATGGCCCTGCAACTGATCGGAACTGACGTAGGCAGCACGCCCGGGCATGTCAGAATGTGCGAGATTAACCGGGGTATATCAGCCCCATGCCAATGGCTCGACCGACCGCTTGAACGGTCGTGAACGCGCCAAGCTTTTGGCGAGCGGACCGTAAATGGATTTCGACAGTTCGATGTGAAATAGACAATATATCGCCAATATCTTGCTGAAGCTTTCCAGCCGCCGTCCACTGCAAAACTTCTTTCTCTCGGGCAGATAGGCTGGAATATCCCAATGCACCCGGGACGCCACTGGTTCGCATGATGGAATCGTGTAGATGAACGGCTGCGGTTTGAAGATTCCCCATGATGTGTCGCTTCAGTTTTTCCCATTCTTCTTGAGAGCATGCGCGCGTCACTGAAAGTAAGCCTCGGTCGCCGTAGGGACCGCGAATGGGAACGGTCAGGCCCTGAGACGTGATCCCGAAATCTTTTGCGGCATGAAATACTGTCTTGAATTTTTGATCTCGTTCGAACCGCTGCCAGTCGACAGGTGCAATGCTCAAGCAGGCTTTGTGCAGCGTAGGATCCACCCGGTGCATGTTCCGGGTCATGTAGTGGGCTTTCCACACATCAGGATAATTTGCGTATCCAACGACCGCTCCGGTTACGGGGTTTACCGATGCGTAGGACCCAAAATCGAGGTCCAGAGAACCGCACATCTGTTCAATGAAGTTGACGTAGTTTTCGGAGCTTGACGGAACCGTTCCGAGGTCAATGATATCCATGCCAACATCCTGCCCCAGAGGAAAAATCCCAAGTTGTTCGCCCTCCAACAGAGCCGTTCTGGACTATTATGGGCGTCATTTGCCCTCTAGAGTCTAGCACATATCAAAATTGTATCCCAAGTCCTGAAATCAGAGAAGCCCTCGACTTGCAGCGATATGTAGCGCCTCTCTCAGGGTCTTGACTTCCAACCGGATCGCCGCAGATCGAAGCCGTGCCTTGACAGCAGGAAGAGATATATTCAGCTCGTGCGCGATCTGCTTTTGGAGTGTTCCCCGCGAGTAGAGCCGAAGAGCCTCCAATTGAGATTTTGTCAACGAAGTTTGTTTGTAATCATGTATCTTTGTTAACGTTTCCGAAATTTCATTCATCTCGAATGCATGAAACTCTCGATCGTTTCGTGCAAAAATTCCAAGGCTCCGCTTGGGCGATGAGGGGGAGCCCCAGATAGAGAAGACGCCTCCAAACCTGAAGCCAAAAGACCGATAGTCGTTCATGACTTTTGTCGACCCCAAGCTCTCAAAGTCACTCCATCGTGCATAGCCTGAATTTTTTTGGCACCACAGTAAAAACGGATCAGCCAGCGCGTGGCCTGAAAGGGTGTAATGGTCAATCCAATCCTTTGAAAATAGGTTCATTTCCGCTTCTGGCGCATAGAAGCCAACGCGCAATGCAACATAGCAACCGGCCGGTGCAAGATCAGCAAAAAGACATTGAAAATCCGTAAGGTTCATAGCAGTCAGCGCTTCCATTTTGGCTTTGCGGGCTGTAGCCTTCTTAAAAATGCGGCTTTAAATCGTCGGGTATTCTTCCAATAAATTCAAGGGGAGATATATGATCAACGCGATCACAATTCGAGAACTTTTGCAACGCCTGAGAGATGTTTCTGATTGGACGTTCGCAGTGGGGCTGCACATCCGTTTTGCCAACCCGACCCTACTCTATCAGACCTATCCACAATCATGGATCGACTACTATAATGATAATGGCCTCGTTTTTGTCGATCCGACGGTCCAATGGGCTGTCCTAAACGCCGGTGTCTGCGATTGGTCAGATCTCGTTGATCAAGACACCAACAATGTCTTAGGCCAAGCAGCGGATTTTGGCCTTCGGCATGGAAAAGTCGTTGCCATTGGGAAAGATTCTCGGACTTTCGGCTTCTTCGCGCACTCTTCTAGACTGATCACCTGCGCTGAAATTGAAGCGGCGAAGATGATTCTAGAAGAGCTTCACGAAAAGACCCAAGGGGTCACGCAGCTTTCCGAAAACGAGCTCGTCCCACTTCGTGACCTAAGCGGTTCATGATATTGGGTTTGCCGTATCTTGCGATGGCCTATTTTAACGCCTCAACCATCGCCGAGAGGGCAAAAGCTGGCATCTAGCATGTTGGAGAGCCGCCACGCTTGCACCTTTCGCGTCGCCCAGTCCTTGTTCGCCACCAAGTAAAGGAAGCCGCGCTGCACCGGGATGTAGGTAATATCGCTACACCAGACGTGGTTCGGGCAGGTGTCCGAAAAGCCGCGTCTCTTCGTCATTCGTATATCCCATCATCAGCGTTGGATACATTTTAGCAGGCTGTCGAGTTTTCCCGGACCACTTCATTGCACCAATCCCATCCGATCCCCTGACGACATACCCACTTAGGGATTTCCCTTATTTCCAGCGGTAAGGTTTAAAGCCTACAAGAAAGACCAATAGTTTATTGGGGGCAAGCACCATGATCATAATAGTAGACTCACTCAATGTTCACGAATATCCAGACCTTCTCATCGAAATGCATCGGCTCAGAGCTCGGGTGTTCAGCGGCAGATTGGGTTGGGATGTTGAGGTGGTCAACGGTATGGAGCGGGATACTTTCGATGATCTAGATCCTGCGCATGTCATAAGCGTGAATGATGATGGCCGCGTTGTTGGTTGCATGCGCCTCTTGCAGACAACAGGGCCGCACATGCTCTCCGACGTCTTTAGTTGCCTGCTCGATGGTGAGCCACCCCTTCGTAGCGCGCGAATATGGGAGGCCACTCGGTTCTGTGTCGATATGGGCCTACCCGGCCGCGGAACTGCGCGAAATTCGATTTCTTACATCACCAGCGAAGTGATGATTGGGGCTTTTGAATATGGCATGGCTGCCGGTATTTCCGATGCCGTTGCTGTCATCGATCCTGTCATGAATCGCGTTATGAAGCGCTCTGGCAATGCCCCATACGGCTACCTCGGCTCGCCATCCCCTATGGGAAAAGTCACTGCCCTTGCTGCTCTTATGGATTGTTCTGAGGAGCGCGTAGCCCAGATCCGTAATTTTTCAGGTATAAATCACGATGTTTTCAAAGCATCTACTCCAGAGGAGATCAGAAAATGACCATCTACATTCAGTTTGAGAATGACTGTGCCTCAGTTGTAGATTTGAATGTCGTCAAAGACAGGGAAGCACACCGTTGGATTATACATTCTCTTGCGGAGATCATCGAATACTCTGAGGCTCATGAACTTCATGAAGTCGCCAAGCCGCTTATCACCGCGATAGAAGAAATCTCTCCTTTCTTGGCCGGTATGACGCTCAGAGAAGGTTTGGTGTCTTCCGACGACGGAAGGCACAACCCGAAGGAGTCTTCAAAGGTCGTTAGTTTTCAAAAATGGAAAGATCTGAGGGACTCTGCCACACAAATGTAAGACCGCATGTCTTTTTCCAGCGGGGCGCGCATTCGCTTGAAACCCCAAAGAGGGCGGGAAGTGTGAATTCGCTGCAAGATCAAGCCAACGATGCCGCGAAGTAGAAAGCCGACATCCAGATGCCTCCGAAGCTCAATCTCGTTCTGCGCTGCAGCAAGTCTGGACTGACGCCGAACTGTTGTTGACCCCACATGATTTGTCTAAGACATGTTGGTATGGCCGCTACCAAGGTTGTTGTTTGGCCGACAGGAAGGCAAATGATCACTCTTCCCCTCGCCTGGCTCGTAAGTGTTCTTTCGACAATCGCAGCTTTCGCATTGGCGCAAGATACCCGCACGCCCTTTGCAGCGCGCCTTTTCCTATGCGGATTTCTTTTGACCTTGGCGACCATCGGCTTGCTTCTCGGGTTCCGGCTTTCATTTCAGGCACCCTGGGCCGCCTGGGTTCAGCCGTTGGTGGCCGTGATGGTTGCACCATCGGCCTATCTCGGTTTCTCGGCTCTCACCCAGGACCTGGGGTCGAACTGGCGCAAGAGGCTCCTTTTGAGCGGGGCGCCGGTCGCCTTCGCGCAATTGGCGATACTGGCAAACCTCCCGATCTCGGCAGACATGTTTGTCCTTGGGATCAACAGCATCTACCTGGTTTCGATTGCCCGCCTTCTGCGCCGCCAACCAGATGACTTCGTCCATGTCGCGCCGCACGCCTTGATAATCGTGCGCTCCGCGATCAAAGCCACCATTGTTCTGCTTGGCATGATGGTGGCCACGGATCTTTCGATTGTGGCCGCCAGCCTGTTCGCAGGCGATGCCTATATCCTGACATTTCTGACCGGGGTGTCAGGTGTTTTCACCGCATTCGTTTTTGTCGTCGCTCTGGTCGGTGCGCCGATGTTGCTTCAGGCCAAAAAGGGCGACGCAACCAAAGTCGAGGGACCGACCGACACCGACCGCGCGACACGGGCTGTGCTTGATGCGCTGATGAACGACACGCAACTCTACACGGACAGCAACCTGACGCTAGCGCGGGTCGCGCGGCGGTTGTCTGTCCCTGTGCGGGATGTCTCCAACGCCATAAACAGAACGACGAGCGAGAATTTTTCTCGCTATATCAACGGCTTTCGCATACGCCACGCGCAAGAGGCCCTGCGCAAGACCGAGTTGTCCATCACGGATGTGATGTTTGAAGCGGGCTTTGTAAGCAAATCGAGTTTCAATACCGAATTTCGCCGGGTGACCGGGAAGACTCCTTCGCAATTTCGCGCCGAAAAACCACCGCCTGATGGACACAGATAAAGCACCATGATGCCCGGTGCGCGGTAAGCCTAAAGCGTGACGGCAACAGACCAGAATGCAAGATGCGTGGCAATATGGGCAACCATCGTGTGTTCAAGCCCGCGTCGCCAGAACAGCCAGCCGAATGCCAACCCGAGCAATGCATTGAGCCCGACAGTGCGCAAAATCACAATCGGATTCAGTGGCGTGAGCGCTGCCATCGCTGGCAGGTGACCCACTCCGAACAGGATCGCGGACAAGAAAACGACGCCGAGGAATAGCCCGGGCGGGCGCGTCGTCCAGACTTTTGCGCCGACCCAGACAAGGAACGTCATCAGGCCGTATCGCAGCGTCAGCTCCTCGGTAATCCCACCGTAGCTGATCGCCATGATCGCCGTGCCTATGTCCGGAAGGCTCGCGACCGAGGGGAGCCCGATCCAGGGCGCGAACACTCTGTCGAGGAAGACGACGACCGCACCTGTGCCGAAGCCGAGAAGCGCTGCGAGGGCCAGGCTGGACACATGCATCACGGGCGGCAGGTCGCCCCGCAAACGGGCGGTTACCCAAGACCGAAGTCCAACACGTTCACCAAGGGCCACGCCAGCTCCGGTCCCGACGACCAGAAGGATAAATGGCTGCACCACGATCAGCGCCCGCAAGACGTGGTCAGACACATCCGGGAAAGCACCGAGCTCGCGCAGCGCGTCGATGTCCTGGCCGAGTGAGAGCGCAAGCAACCCGAGACTTCCAAGAAATAACCAGACGAAAAATGGAACAAAGAAGCCGGCAGATTGAGCGCGCATGACGGGTCCTTCTCACTTCGTTAATCCCCCGTCCAGCCCAAGGTCGGTTCAGCAAAGAAGGCGGAATGTAGCATGTCGATGATCGCGGACCGAGGTCATGCAACGCCGAAACCGTGATCTTCTGGTCATGAACCCTGAGCCCGAATCTCAGAGCAGACGATCCGGCTTGTCGTGGCACCAAATACGTCGGCAACGATGGAGCTTCCAGGATTGAGAACAAAACCATGGCTTTTACTCAATCCTGTCTGAATGATGATGTCTGCCTCAGGATCATCCAGCTGGGCGCTGATGCGATACATATCGCTGACCACGTCATCGCCAGCCGCAAGCGCGCGGGCGACCCGCGGGGATTGGAGGATCAGATGAATTGGTGTTGTTGCCTTGGCAGAGATGCCTTCGCCTCCAAAATCGCCTGCGACGAAACGGATGGGGATAGTCAGGCAATCGTGGCTGTCATCGCTCTTCAGGATCACGGTGCCGCTTCCCGTGACTCCCCTCAGCTGTAGCAGCGTCGCCACCCGTGGGGCATCGATGTAGGCAACCCCGGAGGCCCCGGCAGGTATGTGTTGCCCTACTTCCGTCTGAACGGCGGCACCCATAGGCCAGTTGATTTGCTGATCTGCCTCCTGGGCGCTTGCTCCGAACGACGTAAGAAGCAGTGCGATCGGGGCGGTCAGAAGAAGAATGGAGGATTGGAGGATCGACATGTCTGGTGTTCCTTGGTGCATGGCTGGTTGAGTTGCGCACGTGGCAGCAACACCTCGCATATGAGGGAGGGCGCCGGGCAAAGAGCCCGAATACGCGTTCCAGAACGTTCGGAATCGCAATTTCGAACCTCCGTTTGCGATACCCAATATCCGCCCGCCGGCGTCACGGATAACTCAGACAACGCGTCCGCAGCGAACGGCCAATGCGGAAAAGCGACACTGTGGCGTCGATGCTCCGATCGGATGCTGGCGCTGGGCCAGTCGGGTCAGGGCCGCGCCTGGCCACTGCCCTCGCTCGCGCGGCAGCGCCTCATGACAGACTTGGAGTCCCTGTTGCTTGATGCTCCACCCGGCACGATTGAACGCTTGCCGCCATCCGCTCCAAGGAATGCCTTGCTAAAATCAACGCACTGATCTACGTGCGTTGCACATTCATGGAGATTTTATGACCCGATAATGCGGGGAGGCAAGGCGCCCTCCCGATGCAAAGCAAAACAGAACCAACGCCGCCGCTTGACCGCTGGGGGTGAACAGCTTTGCTTGATCAGGTCAAAATCAGTGTTTCGGTGCGGGCCAGTCCCGTTTTCCGACCATGAAAGATCCAAACAATGACACGGGACTATTCCAAATTCTTGCTGCCTTCGGGTTTGAGCAAAATTCCAAAACGCGAGCCTTCCCCTCTGGAGAGACTTGGCTGGAAGCCCTTCTTTAGCCAGCAAACCGATGTTGACGCGGCTGCGGATACACCACCGGTTCGTGTGGTTGAGGTTCACAGAACTGGCTTGCGGGTGCTCGGTGAAAACCTTGATACCCTCATGCCGCCGGGGCCGAATGCGACGGTCGGCGACTGGCTGCTCTATGATCCGCAAAAGCCATCCAATAGTAAGGTCTTGGAACGCAGCAGCGTTTTCGAGCGTCGTGCGCCGGGCTCAGACCGCAAACGGCAACTGATTGCTGCCAACGTGGATACGGTCTTCATTGTGTCGTCCTGCAACAAGGACTTCAGCATCGCGCGGCTCGAGCGCTATGTTGCGTTGGCATTGGAGGCGGAGGTGACGCCTGTGATCTTGCTGACCAAGGCAGACCTTTGCGACGATCCAGTTGTCTACGTTAATGCGGCAAGCGCCATTTCAAACCGCGTTCTGGTCGAAATGCTGAATGCCTTGAGTGAAGAACCAATTGCCAAGTTGGCCCCATGGTGCAAGCCGGGGCAAACGATTGCCTTTCTGGGGTCGTCCGGTGTCGGGAAATCGACGCTGGTCAATGCTCTTTTTCGCGATGGTGTGGCCGATACGGCTGCCATTCGGGAAGATGACAGCAAGGGTCGCCACACGACGACGCGGCGACAATTGCACTTCACGGTCGATGGCTGTGCGGTGCTGGACACGCCCGGCATGCGTGAGCTTCAACTGACAGATGTCGAGGCAGGCATTGCCGGTCTATTCGCAGACATCGTTGCCTTGGCGGGCCAATGTCGTTTCAGCGATTGCAGACATGACACCGAACCTGGATGCGCCATCCAGGGTGCATTGGCGCGCGGCGAGATTGATCCTGACCGACTTGCGCGATGGAACAAACTGGCAGCGGAGGAACGCTTTAATGCGTCCACGTTGGCCGAACGCAAATCAGCCGATAAATCTCTCCATAAGATGATCAACGCGATCCAGCGGAAGAATAGGAAGTGAGAAGATGATGCGTGAATACAAAACCGCCGATACCGATGCCTTGATCACAATCTGGGACAATGCCGAACCACTTGCGCACCCCTTCTTGTCGGATGAGGTCAGAGATCAGGTGCGTAGAGATACGACCAATATCTATCTGCCAAACGCCGAAACATGGGTTTTGGAATGTGGGGGCGCGCCGGTCGGTTTTATCGCGATGATCGGCACGGAAATTGGAGGCTTGTTCCTTGACCCGTCTCACCAAGGCAAAGGTATGGGACGTCGGATGGTAGACCATATCGTTGCCATCAAGGGTCCGCTGACCGTTGAGGTTTTCAAAGAAAACAAGATTGGTTTGCCGTTCTACGAGCGATATGGCTTTGTTGTAATCGGCGAAGGCGTGTTTGAAGCCAGCGGCGACGAAACCTTCACGATGGCTATGCCCGTTTCGTGAAATTGATGGGAGGCGCTGATCATCAGTGCCTCCCATCATCGATGATCGCAGCAAGGAGACGTTCGTTTGCGTTTCGTAAATGGCAGCCAAACCCCGCACTGCGGACAGTCGTTTTTCGAGAATGCTGCCCGATGCGCCAATGGCCGGTTTGGTAACGCCGCCCTGCGGCATCAGGGCAACTGATCAAAGTCCGTTCAGGGCCGTCCCTGTCTCAAGGTCCCTCTTGGCAGTTCACTTCCTGTTGATCATTTGGGCGAAAAAGTCACTAATCATGGGCAAATGCCTTGAGCCATTGGGAAGAAGGTTGCGATCCAATCGAGCTTTAGCCGATCAAAGGCACAACGGGCAGGCTGGCCACGCGTCCAGTCCGGCGGAAGGAACGCGTTCAACTGCTCGCCGACTTGCACGGAGAGGCGCCCCATTTCGGAGACGATAGCTTCAAGAGCCGTTGCCTCCATGAACGGGCCAACAACTGCGTCGCCGTCCTTTTCTGGTCGCATCATCCACGCCGATTTCATGGTGGGATGACCGGCCAGCTCAGAAAACAACACGTATGCCTCGGCGCGTCGTTTCGAGGTAAATCCGTCGCGGACGTCGAGAGCCTCGCGAACCTTTACCGGCGAGAATTTCTTCATTCTGGTTTTTTTGTCTGCATTGCGCCATCGCTCAATCAGCGCCCGGTCACCGGCGAAAAGGTTGAGGAGAAAGACGGTCTCAAGCACATCACGGAGGATGAGAGCGCTGTTCTGGTGGTAGCCGGAGAGCGCCAGCTTTAAGCTTGACGCAAGGGCGTTGAACGTCCGCATCCCGAGGACCTGCGCCACTCTCAGGTCTTCGTCCATCGTGTCAAACTGACGGAAAATGTCGGCGAGATCCATGGCTGCTTCCAAAACAGCGAGGTTCAGTTGCAGCTTCTCGTCATTCGCAATAATGGCGAGAGCCTTCTCGCGGAGTTGTTCCTCGCCGCCATGCAGGTTCTTGAGGTTTTCCGGGATGATGTTTTGGAGTGCGGTCATCTGTGGCGGACGCCTCAGTTATCTTGGCTTATGGTCCTTATATGGGATTCTGTCTGCATCTGCGAGCTTGATCATGCTGCAAGAGGCACGAAGGACCGCTTCGGTTAACTGCATCGCGGCAACTGCCTCGCGACCGAATGGCTCGTCAGGGCCGTCACTTCCCTCGCCAACGTTGAACTGTTTGCACAAGATCAGGACCGGCACTCCATCCCCAGGCTGCACCGATTGCCGTGAAGACCAATACTCCAGCGATCGCTCCGAAGACTCCGCCGACGATGCCAGTGCCTGCACCGGCAAAGAAGCCAATTGCACCTCCGATAAGGCTGCCAAATACTCTGCTTTTCATTTTTGCCCCCTCACTTGGGACAACACTAGCGTCGATGTCCGCTACCGGGAAGCTGCATTTCGGCGTTTTGTGCGGCCTGAAGGGCAGTGAGCTCTTTCCGTTGCGCCCCAAAGGGGGGGCAGTCGAGGAAAAATTCGCTATAAAATTAGGCGGCTCGAAAATTTTCCAGTTAAGCTGTAGGGGCAGTCAAATTGCTGTTGACAGCTTTGCGATGCTAATCTTAGCGTGATTGTATCGCCGAGCAAATGCGCTCGCAGAGGCGGAACCTAACCTCAGATATGTCGGCAATTTTGCCCCAAAGCAGTCTCTGCTTTTGGGGCTTTGGTCGTTGGAACTTGGCAATGAAGCGTATCGAACTCCCGCTCGGACTTTTGTTCTCAAATACCGGCCCATATGGCAAGGTAGCTCATACGCTGTTGAATGGCGCACGCTTGGCTTGCGCCGAGATCAATGCAGATCCCGAATCCGGTGTCACGTTTCATCCGATTCACATTGATCCTAAAGGCATATTGCAAAATTACGCTCCAGCCGTTCAGTCACTGTTTGATCGCGGGATCCATCATGTTTGCGGATGCTACACGTCTTCAAGCCGCAAAGAAGTAATCCCGCTCTTCGAGAAACACGATGCACTACTATGGTATCCGACCCACTATGAAGGCTTCGAAAGCTCGACCAATGTGATCTATACGGGCGCAGCTCCCAATCATCACATGTCACCACTTATAGACTTTTTATGTTCTCGTTTCGGGCGGCGTGCCTATTGCGTCGGTTCGAACTACATCTGGGGGTGGGAAAGCAACCGGGTGATGCGTGAAGGCCTGCAAAAGCGGCACGGAGAAATCTTAGCTGAACGTTATCTGGCTGTGGGCGAAACTGACCTTGAAGATATAATTTCTGAAATTTTCGAGACGGAGCCAGACTTTGTCTTTAATGCGATGATCGGCGAGTCTTCATATGCTTTCTTCCGGGCGTTTCGAAAAGCTTGCGAGGCCCGCGGTATCGATCAAGCGAAGCGCTTTCCTATTGCTAGTTGCAACTTGTCGGAACCCGAATTGCGCGCGATCGGTCCAGAGAGTGCTGATGGCCAGATTAGTTCGAGTGTCTACTTTTCTTCACTAAAATCTCCGCGGAACGCGCAATTTGTTGCGGCTTACAGCAAGTTGTTCCGTGACGGACCGGTTGTCTCAGCCGAAGCAGAAGCCGCATATATTGCCGTTCATATTCTGGCAAAGACGGTGGCTCAGACGGGCACAACAAAAGTCAGTGAAGTGCTGAAGGCCGTAGCAGGACAGGCTTTCGATGCGCCACAAGGCCGAGTCATGATCGATCCCCATAGTTTCCATGCGGCATTAACTCCCCGGATTGGCCTCTCGCGTTCCGATTTTGAGTTTGACGTTCTTGTTGAAGCGCCGGAACCGGTAGCGCCTGATCCTTATCTAGTCTCTTCGGCGAGCGAGTATGAAGTAGCGTCGCGTCGAGCCAATGTGAGGATAGTTTCATGAAAACGGCCCGCATCACTCAAAACTTTAGGGGCCGGACGGCCATAGTCTTTTCATCCGAAGGGCGCTCACTTGATCTGCTAGAGCAAACAATGCGCCGTCTCGGGCTTGAGGCTGATATTCGCCCGTTGCAAATGCGACAAAGCCTTGAGCTGCCCGACGGGTTACATCGCGAGCATCATATCGTTTTAATCGATGGCGACATGACCCTTCCCGCCGCTTGGCCTGAAAGCTATGGCGCGGAGACGCCGTGTCCAACAATCGGTCTGGTGGGCATTGAGGCACCGAGTCGGCTTAAAGCGCTCTTGCAGCTTGGTGTGCAGGCCTTCCTGTCGAAACCAATACATAGTGGCTCAATTTATTCTGCCCTGTATCTAGCAGTTAACGAGTTTAACCGCATGGATGTCTTGCACAGAGACTTGCATGATCTCAGTGATCGCCGCCGCAAACGCATCCATGTTATTCGAGCCGTGACGGCACTTATGCGCCAGCGTGGACTGAGTGAGGACGCTGCGTATAGCATTCTTCGAAAAGACAGCATGCGGGAGCGCGTGAGCATCGAGGATCATTGTTTTGATCTGATGCATGCACAGTCTGACGACGATCCAAACAGCAGAGAAACCAACAAGAGGGGTCAAGCGCGGTAGCGTCTCAGACCCCCAATACCATCGCAACAAGGAGTTTAAAATGACCAGGAAACTGATCAGCACCGCTTCGGTGCTCGCTACCCTATTGTCTTTTGCCGGGCCCATTTCGGCGCAAGACACCACGCCCATTAAGATTGGTGTGCTTGAAGACCAGTCTGGGGATTTCGCGCTTGCAACGATCGGCAAGGTGCATGGTATCCAACTTGCAACGAAAGAGATCAATGACGCAGGCGGCATCGCCGGGCGCCCGATTGAGTTGGTGGTGTATGACACCCAGTCCGACAATACGCGCTATCAGGAATTCATGCGCCGGGTGCTTCAGCGCGACAAAGTGGATGTTGTTTTCGCAGGATTCTCCTCGGCCTCGCGAGAAGCTTACCGCCCGATCGTCAATCAGTTCAACGGCTTGGCGTTTTACAACAACCAGTATGAGGGAGGAGTTTGCGACGCCAATATGATCGTGACCGGTGCCGTGCCCGAGCAGCAATTCTCGACGCTGCTTCCCTACATGATGGAGAAATACGGCAAGAACGTTTACACGATCGCGGCCGATTATAACTTCGGTCAGATCTCGGCTGAATGGGTGCGCAACATCGTCAAAGAGAACGGTGGCACGATGGCGGGTGAGGAATTCATTCCGCTGGGCGTGTCGCAATTCTCGCAAACAATCCAGAACATCCAGAAGGCCAAGCCCGATTTCGTAGTCACGCTGCTCGTGGGAACGGCGCAATCGTCTTATTACGAACAGGCCGGCGCGGCCAATGTGGATCTGCCAATGGCATCCTCGGTCAACGTCGGACAGGGCTATGAGCACAAGCGTTTCACGCCCCCGAGCCTGAAGGACATGTATGCGACCGTGAACTACATCGAAGAGGTGGATACGCCGCAAAGCAAGGATTTCGTCAAGCGCTTCCACGCGATGTTCCCCGACGAGCCTTACATCAACCAGGAAGCCGAGAACTCTTACGCTGCCGTCTATTTGTATAAAGAGATGGTCGAGAAAGCTAAGGGCTCGACCAAGATCGACGACGTGCGTGCCACGCTGGCCGATGGGCAACTTTGCTACGACGCCCCCGAAGGCAAGATGTGTATTGACCCCAAAAGCCAGCATACCTCGCACACGATCTATCTCGCGCATGTGAATGCCGATCACTCGATCGACTTCCCGAAGAAATGGGATGACATCAAGCCTTACTGGCTGGGTGACGTGGGCTGCGATCTGACCAAGAATGATCCCAGCGCGCAATACACGCCCTCCAGCTTGCCTCCCAAGCTGTAACGCGTCCCTGACGGATGCGGGGTTTATGCGCCACGCATCCGTTCCTCCTTTCCGGTCTTCGCCGGTCGACTTCCGCCAAGAAAGGGATGCTCCATGGAGTTCCTCTACTCTCTTTTCAGCTTTCTCTATCAGTTCGGAGACGCCTTCGCCTTCCTAGTCCTAAGCGCGTGTGGTCTTGCGGTGATCTTCGGCATGATGGGGGTGATCAATCTGGCCCATGGTGAGTTCATCTTGTGTGGTGCCTATGTGTCCACCAGTGCAACCCACATGGGCGTGCCGCTGCCAATTGCGATTGCGCTCGGCTCGCTCGCGGCGGGGGTCGCCGGGATGATTGTCGAGGTCGCGATTATCCGACCGCTTTATAAACGCCCGCTCGATACGATCGTTGCGACATGGGGGATATCCATGATCGTCACCCAAGGCACCCTGATCGTGCTGGGCACGACGATGGCTGGAAGCGGCACACCCTTTAGCAGCTTTACCGTCGGCGATTATTCTTACTCGGTCTATCGCGTAGTGCTTATGGCCATGGCGGTGCTGACGCTTGTCGCCTTGTGGCTCATGTTCACCAAAACCCGCTTTGGCATTCTAGCGCGCGCAACCATCCAAGTCCCCCATGTTGCCGAGGCGCTCGGGGTCAACACCAACCTCATCTACAGCCTGACCTTCGGGCTGGGCGCGGCCCTCGCGGGGCTTGCGGGCGGATTATATGCGCCCACCATGACGCTGGTGCCTACGATGGGTGCCTCTTTCATGGTCGAGGCTTTCGTCACGGTTGTCGTGGGTGGGGCCGATATCTTCCTGGGCACGGCGCCTGCGGCTGTTGTGCTGGGCTTTATCAAGGCCGGGCTGACCTCTTGGCAAGGCCAACTCGCTGGTCAAATCGGCATGTTGCTCGCCGTCATCATCGTCATTCGTATTTTGCCGCGCGGCATTAGCGGTAAGATCCTGAAAGAAAGGGCCTGACGTGAATAGCGCATCCCGTTTTACTTCCTTCCTGAAGCTTGTCGAGGGACCGCAGACCTTGGGCAAAGGCCCTAAATTCTGGTCGGGTTTCGCGCTTGTGCTGCTCGCAGCCTGTGCCTACCCGATGTTCGCCGACAGCTATGACGTGGGTAACAACGTCTATTTCTTCAACTGGCTTTTCATGGCGATGGGACTCAGCTTGATCTGGGGATATGGTGGGTCTCTCAGCTTCGGTCAGACTGCCTTTTTTGGTATCGCGGGTTACAGCTACGGCGTCTTGACGATCAATCTGGGCGATGCGTATGGGCTGACTTTGATATCGCTTTTGCTAGCGGTCGGTATCAGTGCTCTGGCTGCCGCGATCTTGGGATACTTTCTGTTCTTTGGTCGCATCAGCGGGGTCTTTCTTGGCATCGTAACCTTGTCGGTGACCTTGGTGCTTGAACGCTTCATGGCGCAAACGGCAGCGCCGTTCTGGGCGATCGGAAAAGCGCGTCTGAATGGCTTCAACGGAATGGGCGCGATGCCGTCCCTTACGATCCCGTGGCCGGGCGGCAGCATCGTGCTCTATCCCGATGTGACGCTGTATTACGTCACCTTGGGTCTGCTCGCGCTATGCTATCTGGGGCTGCGCATTCTTGTGAATTCGCGCTTTGGAAATGTCATCGTCGCGATCCGCGAGAACCCGCTGCGCGCAGAAATGCTGGGTTATGACGTGCGCAAGTATCAGCTTGGCACCTTCGTAATCGGCTCTGCATTGGCCGGTTTGTCTGGCGTGCTTTATACGTCATGGGGCAATTACATCACGCCCGCCTCGATGGGGATGACCGCCGCATCGTTGCCCATCGTCTGGGTTGCCGTTGGCGGACGAACTGATCTGACGACGACGCTGGTCGGCTCGCTCGGTGTCCTGATCGTGTTTCAGTCTTTGACAATCTACGGCAGCCAATACGCGTTGGTGGTGATGGGCGTCTTGCTGGTGGTGACGGTGTTGGTCGCTCCCCGCGGCGTTGTGATTGCGCTGATCTCGTTGTTCTCCAGAGGTAAACCAAAATCCGAAGGAGAGCTCTGATGGCACTTCTCGAAACACATCAGCTTAACAAACATTTCGGCGGACTTTACGTCACTGGAAATGTCGATTTCGCGCTTCAACCTGGTGAAATGCACTGTCTGATCGGCCCTAACGGCGCTGGCAAAAGCACCTTCTTTAAACTGATCTTGGGCGAGCATCTCCCTGATAGCGGCAAGATACTTTACGACGGTAAGGATATCACGCGCGACAAACCTTTCGAGCGTATCCGGCGCGGTATTAGCGTGAAGTTCCAAGTGCCTGGCATTTTCAAAGAGCTGAGCGTTCGGCAGAACCTTACCATCGCCCTTCAACACCATGTGGCACCACGCCTTCTTAAAGAGGAGATCGACCGGCTGCTTGAGTTTCTTAAGCTTTCTCGCGATCACATGCAGCTCGCAGGCAATCTCAGTCACGGCCAAAAGCAATGGCTTGAGATCGGGATGGCGGTCGCGCTCAAGCCCAAGCTGTTGCTGCTGGACGAACCCACCGCGGGCATGACGCCGGACGAGACCTTCGCAACGGGGGAAATGCTTCAGGCGCTCAATCGTGAGGGCATGACCTTGTTGGCGGTCGAACATGACATGGCCTTCGTGCGTCAGATCGCGCATCAGGTCACGGTCCTCCATTTCGGCAAGATATTTGCGCAAGGCACGATCAACGAAATCGTGGCCGATGAACGCGTGGCCGCCATCTATCTGGGAGAAGTCGATGCGTAAAGAAGCCCTACTTGATGTCATCAATCTGCGGGCAGGCTATGGCGGGAAACCGGTCCTTCAAGGTGTCGATTTTCAAGTGCGCGAAGGTGAAATTGTCGCCGTGATCGGACGCAATGGGGTTGGGAAATCGACCCTGATGAAGACCCTGATCGGGCTCTTACCGACGGATGGCGGCTCGATAAACCTGCGCGGCACGTCCATTGACCCTTTGTCCGCACATAACCGCGCGCGCAAGGGCATCGGCTATGTCCCGCAAGGTCGCGATGTGTTTCCGCGCATGAGCGTTCTGGACAACCTATTGGTGGGCGAAAGCATCGCGGGCCAATCGACGCCGGGCAAGACCGAAGAGGTCTATCGGTATTTTCCCATCTTGAAGGAGCGCGCAGATCAACGCGCGGGAACGATGTCGGGCGGGCAACAACAGCAGCTTGCCATTGGGCGCGTGTTGATGGGCTCGCCTTCGATGATCTTGCTGGACGAACCCTCTGAAGGCATCCAGCCCAATATCGTTCAGGATATTGCTCGCATCATGGTCGAGCTGAATCGCGAAACCGGCGTCACCGTCGTCTTTGTGGAGCAAAATATCGACATGATCCGGGCAATGGCGCAGCGCTGCTACGTCATGGACAAGGGGCGCATCGTTGCCGTGCTTGACCGCGAGATGCTGAAAGATCGCGACACCATCCGAAAATACCTTTCGGTCTGATTGAATAGCCATCCTAAGAGAATATTAAATGAAGGGAGCAACTTATGAGCTGGTTTGACGAATCCATCATGGCGCGCAAGGGCGTCGCAAAGGGTCAGGCGCTGACGACGCGCACGATTACCGAAGACGAGCAAGGGAGCTATCCCTATATCTACACCGCCGGGATTGATCCGGTCTTGACGATCGACCCTGGCACCGTGGTCAGCGCCGAGACCCATGACGCCTTTGAGGGCGCGATCCAGAATGAAACGGATGTTCCCACAGAGATCTTGAATTTTCCGTTCCTGAACCCGCAAAACGGCCCGATCTACGTCAACGGCGCCGAAAAAGGCGATACCATCGCGGTCTATATCGAAAGCATCGTGCCGCGCGGGCCGCAGCCGCGGGGAACCACGGTCATCATGCCCGAATTTGGTGGACTGGTGCCGACTTTTGAAACGGCGTTGCTGACTCAGCCGCTGCCGGAGGTGGTGCGCAAGCTCGACATCACCGTTGAGGGTGGCACGAAATGGAATGACAAGATCAGTCTGCCATACGAGCCCTTCATCGGCACGATCGGGACGGCTCCTGAGGCCGAAGCGATCTCATCGCTTGTGCCTGATTATTATGGCGGGAACATGGACATGCCCGACGTGGCGCCTGGGGCGGTGGTCTATCTGCCGGTGCAGACCAAGGGCGGCTACCTGTTTCTTGGGGACTGCCACGCTGCGCAGGGCGATGGCGAACTTTGCGGTGTCGCGATTGAACATCCGACCGTGACCACCGTCCGTATCGATCTGATCAAGAATTGGACGATCCGCAGCCCGCGTCTGGAGAACGAGAAGTTTTACATGACGGTCGGGTCGGCACGCCCAATGGAGGATGCCGCGCGCGGTGCCTACCGCGAGTTGATCCGGTGGATGGCTGCCGATTTTGGCTTTGACGAAATCGATGCCTACATGCTGCTCACGCAATGTGGACGGGTGCGCGTGGGTAATATGGTTGACCCGAAATATTCGGTTGGAGCCTCGGTTCTGAAGTCGATCATCGGCATCTCGAAGTAATACATCGGCCGCACCCGATGCCCTTCGACGCTGCGGCCAGTGTGTTCGGCCGTCCTCGCATTTAGGGACGCGTTCCAAATGTGAGGACGGTATTTTTCCCGTCTTTTGTCTGCCGGACAAAATGAACCTGCCTGCGAGACCTGTCCTGTTGTTGGTCTGTGCCTCGCAATTCAAAACTGCTGTCCGGTGCGCGACCGGGCCTATGCGGTGGCACGCTGGCCACTGGACCAGGAGAGTATTCAATGACTAACACGCCTTCGACTGACATCGCCCCAAATGTCCCCAAACTTGAGACTTTGAGCGTCACCTCGATAAAAGACGGCCTCATGTCTGGCCGCTTCACTGCCGAGGATATAGCCAAAGCGTGCATCGCACAGATCAAGGCGCTCAACGGCAAATATAATGCGATAATTTTTGAAAATTACGCCGCCGCACTCGAAACTGCGCGCGACATCGACCGTCGTCGTGCAGCCGGAGAACCACTGGGCTCAATGGCCGGTGTGCCTGTAGTCGTGAAGGACCCGATGGATATGAAAGGGTTCCCGACTACGGCTGGTTGGAGGCTGCTATGTTCAAAGACCGGCGGTGTAGATCTGATGCCCGAACGCGACAGTCCTGTTGTGGCCCGGATGCGCGCTGCAGATGCGATCATCCTAGGTAAAACAAACGTTCCGATCCTAAGTTGGACTGGGACACATGCTAATGACAGTTGGGCGGGGCCCACTATAAACCCAGCAATCGAAGATCGTGCTCCAGGTGGATCAAGCGCAGGCACAGCCGCAGCAGTTGCCACCCATATGTGCGTGCTAGGCTTGGCCGAAGAAACTGGTGGTTCGATCCAGAATCCGGCATCGGCCCAAGGGCTTGTAGGGATAAAGCCGACGATCGGACTGGTGCCCAATGCTGGCGTAGTTCCGCTCTCGGGTAACCGCGATGTGGTGGGGCCGATCGCTCGCACTGTGATTGATGCAGCGCTGGGGCTTGATGTGTTAGCGGGTTTCACCACCGAGGATCCAAAGACGTTGGCTTCCGTCGATAAAATTCCTAAGGGCGGTTACACAGCAGGGCTATCGACGGACGGGCTTATAGGAAAGCGATTGGGGCTTTACGGGCTGGGTTGGCGCAAAAACGCACTGTCGCAGGAAGCATCAGAACTTTACGAACGCGCTAAGGCCGAGCTTGAAGAGTTGGGCGCAATTTTGATCGAAGATCCGTTCGCGGATACTGATTTTGCCTCGTATCGTCAGATTACTCTGGGCACTCCGTTCTTTGATGGGCGCGGGCTGGAATCTCTGCCGTATGACATGACGCAATATCTGCGTCGGCTAGGGCCAGATGCCGCACTCAAAACATGGGAAGAATTTGTTGCCGCCACCGAGGCAGAGAACCCGTTGGCCAAAGGGGCAATCTTGGGCTTCCTCAATGAATTACCCGATTTTCTTGAGGCGGTGAAATCTCCTACAACGCCTCCCGCGCTTCCTGAATTTACCGCGCTAAAGCGCGCTTATCTTCTGTTGATCCAAGAGGTCTTTGCGCACCATAAACTTGACGCTTTGGTCTATCCGCAAATGCTCCAAGAATTGCCGGGTTTACATTCCGGCGATGCGATTCTTGAAACTACAGTGGGAGAGCTGAATATTGCGGGGATACCCGGCATAACCGTGCCAGCGGGGTATTACGCCTCGGGTGCCCCGTTTGAATTGATATTCCTTGGCCAGCAGTGGAGCGAAGCAACCTTAATCAAATGCGCATACGCATACGAGCAAGGAACGCAGCATCGCCAATCAGCGATCTAGGGTCAGGCTTCCTAGCCAGAACGTGACGAAGGCAGCCAAAGCGCAGGCCGACAAGAATATCGTCGGAAAGCCCACGGTTTCTTACGATTGCATCAGAAAGGTTAAGTGGCAGGGCGCGCGAGAGAGCCGCCCTGCCATTGCGATCTCGGTATCAACACAGTCGGCCCGGCAGCCGTCAGCATCTGAGGGCCGCGGATTTCGGGGTGCGAAACGTTCTCAGGGCATCAATCCGAAGACCTTTCAGGTTGCAGACTTTCACGCCGCTCCGTGAGCGGTTTTTGTTCCGCCGTTGACGGACTTTCCTGCGCAACCGGCCATTACACTCGCACAAAAATTCGCGTTTTATCACTGCGAAACAATAGTTTGACGCCTGCGCCGTAAAATTCTGAATTGACTTCAACCCGCGCCCGAACTATCCAGCGCGCACTATGACACTCAGTAATCGGCATATTCAGCGCGCAATACGCGCCATCTGAACCCCATCTTGGGGGCCGGTCACGACTGTCTAAATCCAGCAGCTTTGACGCAATCATGCCGGGCCTTTGCCTGCGGTCCTCCAGGTTTTCCAACCATAGGAGACCTCCATGTCTATCATCACATCCCTTCATACGCACGCCCCCTGCCGCACCATCGCACGCTGTTTTGCGCAATCCGATCAGGAGCGGTATCGTCATGGCTAGCCTTTCAAATGACCGCATGGCGGTTCTGCCGCCCACGCTGGATGTGCCGCGTGTCGAAGACATGGAGACCCGCTTTCTGGCGTTTTGGCGCGCAACGCGGCCCACGCCGAGATCACGATGCGGGCATGGGTCAGGTTGTGGAACATGGTCTCGTTGAGCAGCTCGTCGCGCATCCGCCCGTTGAAACTCTCCACGAAACCGTTCTGCATCCATTGCGCAGCAATGGCCCGATAGGGGGCTTTCCCGGCGCAATGTAGTGCCACTCGACCTTGGTCTCGGAACACCACCGCAGGATGGCGTTCGAGGTCAGTTCCGTCCCATTGTCTGAGACAATCATGCCGGGCTTCCCACGGCGCTCAATCAGGGCCGAAAGTTCACGGGCAACACGCCGCCCCGAGATCGAGGCGTCCGGGATCGCAGCCAGGCATTCGCGCGTAACGTCATCGACCACGTTGAACACCCGGAAGCGCTGTCCATTCGCGAATTGGTCGTGAACGAAATCCAGCGAACCCGTCGACCGGCAGGCGATTGCAAGGCAATCGCCGAGAGGGGGCGCGCATTGGCGCGGGCTTCGACCAGGATCGGCACCCGTGTGCCCACGGCTTTGCGCCGTGCCCGCCGCTTGCGCACAGTCAATCCCTCTTCGCGGTAGAGCCGATAGATCCGGTTGATGCCGGAAGCCTCGCCTTCGCGGCGAAGCAGAACGAACAGCCGCCCCCTCTCGGGCCATTGCTGCGCAATGCCCTGCCGGGCAAGTGGATAGCCGAACCGCCGACGCTCATTGGCCAGCTCACGCAGCCGACCACGCAGCACCGTGTCCGGCGCACGGCTCGCGACCGGTAGCGGATCATCTTGCGATCTGCCCCGACAATCTGGCACGCCCGCCGTTCCGAGAGCCCGAGCAAGGACCTCAGATGCGCGACCGCTTCGCGCTTCACGCATTCGCCATTGTCACTCGGACCAATGGCGTGACATGGCTCATCGTCACCACTTTTTTGCGACGAGTTTCTTCATCGCCGCTAGGTCCAGCATCTGCTCGGCTAGCAGCTTCTTGAGCCTGGCGTTCTCATCCTCGAGCGCCTTCAGCCGCTTCGCCTCCGACACCGTCATGCCGCCGAACTTGGCTTTCCAGTTATAGAAAGTGCCCTCCGACATTCCGTGCTTGCGGCACAGATCGGCGCACTTCGCACCCGCCTCATGCTCCGACAGGATGCCGATGATCTGTTCGTCCGTAAATCTCGTTCGCTTCATTGTCCGTCCTCAAGTTGGATCGGACTCTAATCGATGGTGGAGGAAAAATCCCGTGGCAGGTCACGGCCCATGCGGGTTTCAGATACGGTTACGCATTGAATCGCTCTTCGAACATGATAGCGAATTGATCACCGACCCAGTCGTGTCGAAGTGAAAACAACCTGCTTGCGGAGAGAGCGGATGGAGATCGAAGGTAACAGCTTTTCTCATGTGGAGATCGAAGTGTGCCTGAAGGCATATTCGCGCCTTGCGCGCGCATGGGGCCTGTCGGAGCGCGAAGCATCTGGTCTCCTTGGAATGCCTGAGCCAGTTCGGAGCACCCCACAGGAGCCGGGCGATGCCCCATCTCTGACAGAGGATCAACTCCTTCGCCTTTCTGCTGTGCTCGGGATCTACGAGGCGCTTGAACTCTATTTCTCCAAGCCGCTCGCGCGCACTTGGATGACGCGGCCCAACACCGGGCCGCTGTTTCTCGGCGCGCGCCCGATTGATGTGGCAATCAGAGGAGGCTCGGAAGAGATCCTGGAGATCCGGAAATATCTCAATGCTTGCCTTGCCGGGGCGTGAGGAGTGGCCCGCACAGTCAGCGGATGGTGCCAGTTCAATACCGCCAGTGAGCGTATCCGGTCCGAGGGGCTTCGGGGCGCTTGGACTATATGGGTAATTCAGGGCGAATTTTGTTGAAAAACTCTTGTTGATTTGATCGCCAGTCGCTGATTCAATTTCCCTTATTCTGTGGGGGGAGCTGCGATGTTGGGGCCGAAGCAAGAGGCGCAAGGCGCACTGTTCTACGAGTTTTCAATTGAGGATCACGTCCCGCAGGACCACCTGCTGCGTTCCATCGACCGTTTTGTTGATTTGACCGAAATACGTGCCTACCTCGCGGAGTTCTACAGCCACACGGGGCGGCCATCCGTCGATCCCGAACTTCTGATCCGTATGCTGTTGGTCGGCTATTGCTTCGGCATCCGGTCTGAGCGACGGCTCTGCGAAGAGGTGCATCTGAACCTTGCTTACCGGTGGTTCTGCCGCCTCGACCTGAGTGATCGGGTCCCGGATCACTCGACATTTTCCAAGAACCGTCACGGTCGTTTTCGCGATAGCGAACTGCTGCGGCATCTGTTCGAAACAACCGTCGCGCGTTGCATCGCCGAAGGTCTGGTCAGCGGCCAGCGCATGGCGGTCGACGCCAGCCTGATCGAGGCGGATGCGAACAAGCAGAACTCGACGCCGAAGGAAGACTGGGATGCATCGACGATCAACTCGACCGACGCACCCCGCGCGGTGCGCGAGTATCTCGACACGCTGGACGAGGCCGCCTTTGGCGCCGCCAGCGAGGTCCAGCCCAAGTTCACCTCGCATTCGGACCCGGCCAGCCAGTGGACAGCGGCGCGGAAAGGGCCTGCTTTCTTTAGCTATTCCGACAATTACCTGATCGACACAGATCACGGTGTTATCTTGGACGTGGAACCCACCCGATCCATCCGGCAAGCCGAGGTTGGATCAACAAAAACCATGCTGACGCGGGTGAAAGACAAGTTCGGCTTGGTCCCTGACTGGATGATCGCCGACACTGCCTATGGCTCAGGCCCAATGCTTGGCTGGCTCGTAGATCGCAAGATCGATCCTTACATCCCGGTGATCGACAAGGCCGGACGCCCCGATGGCACTTGGACACGCACAGATTTCGACTGGGATGCAGAGAATGATCAATACATCTGCCCTGAGGGGCACGCGCTCAAGCCGTTCCGCCGCAATTATTCCGATCCGAACCGGGGCCCGACCGGCAAGGGCCGCGCGAAGTATCGTGCTCTGAAACTGACCTGCCAAGTTTGCCCATCCAAGCCGAAATGCTGCCCCAACGCCGACGCCAGGTCTATCACCCGTGAAGAACACGAAGATGCCCGCCAAGTTGCCAGGGATTTGGCCAAAACTGATGAATACATGATTGCGATGAAGCTCCGAAAAAAGGTCGAAATGCTCTTCGCCCATCTGAAACGCATTCTCGGCCTCGGTCGGCTCCGATTACGTGGGCCATACGGTGCAAATGACGAATTCCTGCTCGCCGCCACCGCCCAAAACCTCCGCAAACTGGCCAAGATCTTTCCTGCACCGCAGCAAACACGCAAAGCCTGATAAGAAAGGCGCTCGCCGTGAATTCAGAACGGCTATTTCTGCGCTCGCGAACGGGTGTTTTTCAACAGAATCGGCGGGAAGCGGACGTTCGCTGCGATATGCGCGAATGTCCGGGCTCGTCAATTTACGACAGCGATAGGGCGTTGCGCTCGTCTCCGCAGAGCTGTCTGAATTGGAGATCGAAAGGCGATGCAGAAACCAATGAGCTCTGCGTTGCATTTCGCCAGGATACGGACGCACGTCGCCGTATCGGGTTTGACCCACGTCATTGCACCGGATGCATCCTTGGAAGTAGCGAGTGTCAGGAACGTGAAAGAGACTGATCACAATGAAATTCGTCGCCGTTGGAATTCTGCTCATTCTATTGCTCGTGCTCCTGGGACTGGCGCTTCTGCAGGCTCTGGATCGACGGGCTGACCGTGCCGAGTGGAACAGGCTGGAGGCCCTGCAGCCGGACGACCCTGTTCCTTTTTCAAACGAAATGGTGGCCGATCTACCGGAACCAGCGCGTCGTTTTTTTGCCTACACCATCCAGCCGGGAACGCCGCTTCTACCAGTGGCCACCATCGAGATGACAGGGCAGTTCAGTCTTGGGTCTAAGGCCGCTCCGCGCTATCAACCGATGGAAGCGCATCAGATCCTCGCCGCACCCGAAGGGTTCGTCTGGGCTATGCGCACGACAGCGGGCTTGCCGCTTTCTGGCTCGGATACTGGGCGATGGACGCGGTTTCGGATCCTCGGCTTGGTTCCCGTCGCGCGCTTGGGTGGTAATTCAGATCATACCCGTTCTGCATATGGTCGTTATGTAGCTGAGTCTATGATCTGGGCGCCAGCTGCTCTTCTTCCCGGGCCAAATGTGACATGGACGCTAGTTGACGATGACACAGCCCGCGTCACCGTCCGACATGGCGAACTCAGCCAGTCGGTGGATGTAACCGTCGACAGCGAAGGCAAGCCGACTGTCGTCACTTTTGAGCGTTGGAGCAACGCCAACCCGGATAAAAAACACCGATTGCAACCTTTCGGTGCAATCATGTCAGATTTTCGAAACGTCAGCGGATACCGCCTGCCGTTTCGCGTTGAGGCTGGGAACATGTTCGGCACCGACGACTACTTTCCCTTCTTCGTTGCCGACGTCTCCGAGATCCGATTCCCAAGAGGCGCGCCATGACGGCCATGATCCTTGCGGTTCAGGTCGCGTTGCCGCTGGCAATGCTTGCTTGGCTGGCCTTCCTGCCGGCGGGCAGCCTTGCAGGCTTCGCGCTGCAGGCAACAGGCATTGGGGCCTTCCTGTTCGCGCTCGCCAAGGTCGCGCAATGGGCCGTTCCCGTCTGGTGGCTACCTTGGGTCTACAGTGGTCTCTGGCTGGGACTGATCTTAGTCTGGCCATTGAGAAAGAACCTGCGCAATCTTGCGCTGCTGCCCGCCGGGCTGTCGGGTTGGATGTTTGTCGTTCCTTCGGTTGTGCTCCTTAGTGTCGGCGGATGGTATGGTGCGCGAGCGCTGGCGGGGCGCAGCTTGCCGTCGGTGGAGGTCGTCTTGGCGCATATGCGGCATGGCCAGGTGAACGTCGTGCCCGGCGACGTGCTGGCACAAGGCGACCGCCTAGGCGAAGTCGGCAACTCCGGTGCGAGCACGGAGCCGCACCTGCACATCCATGCGCAACGTCCCGCCCCGGAGGGCACAGCGCCGATCTCCGGCGAACCGCTGGCCCTGCGCTTCAATGGTCGCTTTCTTGTGCGGAACGACCGGCTGACGGGGCTGGGCTGGTGAGGTCTGTCATCGGGCAGCGGCAGCCTGTTGTCGGCGCTCCGCCCCTAACGCAAACGCGGCCAGACCGAGGCCAGCAAGGCAGGAGGCCGCGCCGAGCCATAGCCAGAGGCTGGGCAGGATCGAGAACGGGATCAGGTAACCCTGCGCTGATGCCCAGAGCGGCCAGAGGATCAGGGGTGCGGAAATCACGCCAGCGCCGATCCTGACGATGCGCGGGCGCGACCGGCCACGAAGCGCTATCCAAAACGCAACGGCCGTCAACGTGGTAAGAACAACGATCGAGATCCGCGCTGCCGTCTCTGCCCAGAGCACGCGCGCCATCCCCACCGGCGCAACGCCGAGGCTCTCGGACCAATCCCGCAGGATTGCCGCAAAGAGCGGGCAGCTGCGCTGGCTGTTCGAGAGGATCACGATGCCGTCGCCGGTCACCTCCTCGATCACCAGCCCGAGCAGGATATAGCCGGTATCACTGTAGGCCCAGCCAGCGTCTGCGGCGAACAGGGGCGCGCGACCGGTCACGAAATCCAGCAGTTCCTCGGGGGGGAATCTACGCTTGCCGGCCGCGATCCGTGCCGCCGCGGCGGTCTGGAATGTCGGCAGGTGCGGGTGATCCGGTAGGCCGGACTGGTGGCGCAGCAGGTGCCCGATGGTGATGGTCTCGGCATTGGGCAGCTTGGTGGACCACGTGCGGTCGCCAAGATGATCGGCCAGCAGGTCCGCCCGCGAAAGACGTCCCTCGCTTTCGAGCGCGAGAACGGTGTCGGCGACGAAGGTCTTGCCGATGCTCGCCGCGAGCATCCGGTTTTCGGGTGTCATGACCATCCGGCCTCGACATCCGCGAAGCCCGTCGCCGCGGTCGCGAGCGTTCCGTCGGGCAGGACAATGGCGGCAGTTGCGCCGGGGACACCGTAGCGGGAGCGGAACGCGTCGAGAGTGTCGGACAAACTGACCGTCAGGCTCGTTGCGCCGTCCGCCGCTGCGGCACCTACCATCACAGGAAATAGAACCGTTGCGATCAAAGCGAGGATGATCCGCATGGCGCTCAGCCCGCCGTTAGCGGCGCTGCACGGGCCGGGGTCGGTATGACCTCGGTCACGGCGCCCTTACGGCTTAGCATGGTCTTCCGGTTCCACCAGACAACGATTGCCGCGACACCTACGAGGAGCCAGGTGTCCCATGGCTGGGCGTCGGGCCAGAACGGGTTGATGAGTTGCCAGTGGAAAAGCATCGGCCAAAGCAGGCTACCCCCCGTCCGGTTAAAGATCGGCGTTACGAGCACGGCGAGGACCACGTTGCCCAGAAAGAAAGGCAGGAAATGCCACCCGCCAAACACCGTGCCGGAAAGGTAGAATGCGGGAAAATGCCAAAAGCCCCAGGTCACGCCGATCAGCAGTCCTGCCCAGAGCGGGGCCATGTGGCGCTGGAGCAGAGGCTGCAGGACGCCGCGCCAGCCGAACTCCTCCATAGGGCCGAGAAAGAGCATCATGGCCATGACCGCGAGGATAGGGCTGGCCCCCTCAGGCGGAAGCGGCGCCAGCACGGGGCCGCCCTTGATCAGGGACCCGGCGACGAAGACCAGCGGCAGGCCGATCAAGACAAAAGCCCCCCATCCCGCCGACACGCGCCAGAGCAGCAGCCGCGACAGGAAGCGTCGCAGCCCGGATGCGCCGCCATGAGAGAGGACGAGCACGAAAGCCGCGATCGCCGGCGCCCAAGTTGCGAGAAAGAAGAGCGGGTGTGATCCGCTGATCGCGCCGAACCAGCTGGATGCTTGCTCGGGGGCGAGCACGTAGATCCCAATCACGCTCCAGGTGATGAGAAAAGTCAGTGCAAGAAAGTAGAGGGTCGCGCGGAACGGAAGTCGCGCGCCTGCGCCGTCATGC
Organism: Thioclava arctica; assembly: GCF_040892615.1. Taxonomy (NCBI): domain Bacteria; kingdom Pseudomonadati; phylum Pseudomonadota; class Alphaproteobacteria; order Rhodobacterales; family Paracoccaceae; genus Thioclava; species Thioclava arctica. Next base: position 199,252 of record NZ_JBFRYC010000005.1, on the reverse strand, counting down.
CGGGGCGAATTCATGAGAATCTCCGCTGAATAAATCGAAGAACACCTTGTGACACTCTCGATGATTAGCTGGAGCGGCGCCGTGATGCAAATCAACCTGCGTCGCTTCCATTGCCGGTAAGCACGCCTATGGCTGCAGTCCTGTCCAGCTTTTGCCAGCCTCGGAATTTACCGACTGCTGACAGCCTACAACGACGACTGATCCCTTTATGCTGGGTGTCCGCGTATCCTGGTAGTGGATCGACCGAGACAGAAACATCTCCATGAGAAAACTTGAGAGTGGCAATAAAGCTCGCGACGCCCCTGAGTCCTCTAATTGCGAGACTCTTTGCCTTTTCTACGTTGCTCAGACGCAGCAGGGCGGTTTTGGCTGCGATGGTGAATTGACGCGCGAAATCATCCTTTTCTGGATCTTCAATGCGAAGCGCGAGGAACCCTTCGTCCTTGGCGATTCGATTAAGCGGGACGTTCTTCCCGGTCCCTCGAAGCCAGATCAGCATAAGGTTTCTTGCAGGTCACCCCTGGAGTGCTCGCTGCATGGAAACGGTCGCATCATGGATGATACTGTCGCGCCCCGACAACTCCGGCGGGGGTGTTCCCGCATCAGGAGCGAATGGATTCCTAACTTCGTCCAATGTCTTCATCCTTCTTTGACGTTCTCTGAGCATCAACAAAGAAACTCAGAGAACGTCAAAGAAATCTGAAGAGCGGTTCTCGGATCAGAGAAGCTGCCCCTTCCCCCGAAATTGTTTTCGAGACATTGCTCACCTGTGTTCTCCCTTAGGGTTTCCACAAGAGCCTTGTCGCAAAAGCAATTTTTGCCCTTTGGGGCCAGCACAGGTGATTATTTCAACATTTACCGTCAGGGGCTGGCTTAAGACCTCGGGCGCGCGGTGGGTGAGAAACTGGCGCAAGGCCACAATGCTCTCTATTTGGTTCAGCGGGGAAACGTGCCACGCCCACCCTTTAGGGTCCGCTTCCGAGCCTCATGTAGCCGGAAGTGGACCTGATGCGTCCAGACAGTTTGATCCGCCTCCAAACCTAATTCCTCAATCATCGCATTATGCATGAAGAGTTTCTGAGTCCTGCATAAAGCCGTCAATGGCAAGTCTTCTCAAAACCGGATCATCGCGGACGCATTAAAATGGGCGATTTGGTCACGATAGAAGTCCTTAATGTTATTTTCCATGAGCACAGCTCCGGCGCGCCCACGATCCAAGCTGCAATGATCTCTCCGTGTCTGTGATCGGGAAGGCTTCGATTATCGTAGAACGGCTTCTGCGGAAAGATTGGGTCTCACCATTTGAGATAAATCGAACAAAAAATTACCACGCGGCAATCCGATCTCTCCCCGCAATACGCGACCTTCTCGAAAATGTATATTGATTTTAAGGGCTTGGGTGGTGCTGTGAGAGAGGATTGAACTCTCGACCTCTCCCTTACCAAGGGAGTGCTCTACCACTGAGCTACCACAGCGCCGTTACAGCGTCGTTTCCGACCGTGGGCGGGGATTTAGACGCAATCGCGCCATGGTGCAAGGGCAAATCTGCCCTCTCTCTCGACAGGATTTGCCTTGCAGGGTAAACGAGGCGCCATGACACAGGATTATAGCGAAACGTCCGGGGCCAAGCGCGCACCCAAACCCAGCCGGGAAGAGCGCCTGGCCGAGGCCTTGCGCGCCAACCTACAAAAGCGCAAGGCACAGGCGCGCGCGCGCAAGAACGATGCGGCGACGTCGCAAAATGATAAGAACGAGGGCAGTTGAATGGACAGTATCATCGTGCGCGGCAGTGGCCCGCTCAAGGGGCAAATTCCGATCGCGGGGGCCAAGAATGCCTGTTTGGCGCTGATGCCGGCCACGTTGCTCAGTGAAGAGCCGCTGACGCTGACCAACGCGCCGCGCCTCAGCGATATCCGCACGATGACCGAATTGCTGGCCTCTCTCGGCGCCGAGGTGACGGCACTGCAAGAGGGCAAGGTGCTGGCCGCTTCGTGCCATGGCGAGATCAATCCGGTCGCCGATTACGACATCGTGCGCAAGATGCGCGCCTCGAATCTAGTGCTTGGGCCGTTGCTGGCGCGGCTGGGCCATGCGGTGGTGTCCCTGCCCGGTGGTTGCGCGATCGGCGCGCGTCCGATGGATATTCACGTCGATGCGCTGACCGCCTTGGGGGCACAGATTGAGTTGCGCGACGGTTATCTGCACGCCAAAACGCAAGGCGGGCTGAAAGGCGCGGTGCATGAAATGCGCTTTGCCTCGGTGGGCGCGACGGAAAACTTCTTGATGGCGGCCACGTTGGCGAAGGGCACCTCGGTGCTGAAAAATGCCGCTCGCGAACCCGAGATTGTCGATCTGGCCGATTGCCTGCGGGCGATGGGCGCACAAATTGAGGGCGACGGCACCGGAACGATCGAAATTCAGGGCGTGGACAGGCTGCACGGCGCAACCCACCCGGTGGTCGCTGATCGGATTGAACTGGGCACCTATATGCTCGCCCCCGCAATCTGCGGCGGCGAGGTGGAATGTCTTGGCGGACGAATCGAACTGATCGAAAGTTTCTGCGAGCGTCTCGATGCCGCGGGCGTTTCGGTCGAGCAGACCAAAGCGGGCATCAAGGTGAGTCGTAAGAACGGTCGAATCCGCGCCGTCGATGTGGTGACCGAGCCCTTCCCCGGCTTCCCCACCGATTTGCAGGCGCAGATGATGGCGCTTTTATGTACCGCCGAAGGCACCAGCGTTCTGGAAGAAAAGATCTTCGAGAATCGCTTCATGCACGCCCCCGAACTGCTGCGCATGGGCGCGAATATCGAGGTGCATGGCGGTCACGCAACAGTGCATGGCGTCGACAAGCTGCGCGGCGCGCGGGTGATGGCGACGGATTTGCGTGCCTCGGTTTCGCTGATTCTCGCAGGGTTGGCGGCAGAAGGCGAAACGATGGTCAGCCGGGTCTATCACCTCGATCGCGGCTATGAGAGAGTTGAAGACAAGCTCAGCGCGGTCGGTGCACATATCGAGCGAGTTAAAGGCGAGTGATCGTTTCGCGCAGGTGAAACGTGAAACTGCCGCAGCGCATAAAGGGAACATCATGGTAGATGCGAAATTCGACGAGGGTGGCGAAGGCGCAATATCCCTGCGCGCCGAAACGCAGGCCGATCTGTCGGTAATGGCCGCATTGGTGCAAGACGCCGTTCTGCCGATCACCGAGATCGTGTGGGAGGCCAAAGCACGCCGGTTGGCATTGCTGATCAATCGCTTTCGTTGGGAAGACAAGGCACAGGCCGAGGCCGAAGGACGCCCCTACGAACGCGTGCGCGCGCTTCTCGTGGTCTCTGATGTCACCCATGTCGCGAGTCAGGGAATTGATCGCGGCGATCAAGACGTCGTGCTCTCGCTCCTTGATATCGCCTTTGAGCCTGCGCAAGACGGGGCGGGACGGGTCGTTTTCACGCTGGCTGGCGATGGGGCAATTGCGGCCGATGTCGAATGTCTCGATGTCGATTTGCGCGATGTCGAACGCCCCTACCGCGCCCCCTCGGGCAAAGCGCCGCGTCATCCTGACTGACACCGGTTTCATCTAGCTCGAAATACTCCCGCCGGAGGCTCCCGAACCTTCTGCTGGACGCTCCGCGGGGAGTATTTCGAGCCAGATGAAACGCGAAAACACCCCGAAAGCCGGAGCGGCGCTTGCGGGGGCGGGCCAGACTGTCTAATTCCGATGGCGGACAAGGAGTCGAGTGATGGTGCAGTTTCTTGACACGCGCGCGGAGGGGTTTGAGGCCCGCTTCACCGAGCTTTTGGGCATGAAGCGTGAAGACAGCCCTGATGTCGACGCGGTTGTGGCCGCTATTATCGCGGATGTGCGTGCGCGCGGCGATGCGGCGTTGATTGAGTTGACGGCGAAATTCGACCGTCTTGATCTGACGGATGAAACGCTGGCGTTTTCGCCTGACGAGATTGCCGCGCAGATTGCCAAGGTCCCTGCGGCCGAGCGCGCCGCGCTGGAACTCGCCGCAGAACGCATCCGCGCCTATCACGCCCGCCAAATGCCCGAGGATCAGCGCTGGACCGATGCCGCTGGCGCGGAATTGGGCTGGCGCTGGGGTCCGGTCAGCGCGGCGGGACTGTATGTGCCCGGCGGATTGGCAAGCTATCCGTCCTCGGTTCTGATGAATGCAATTCCCGCCAAGGTGGCCGGGGTAAAACGGCTGGTCGTTGCCTGCCCGACGCCCGGCGGGGTGGTTAATCCGCTGGTGTTGCTGGCGGCGCAGATCGCGGGCGTCGATACCGTTTATCGGGTGGGCGGCGCGCAGGCGATTGCGGCCCTGGCCTATGGCACTGAAACCATCGTGCCGGTGGATAAGATCACCGGGCCGGGCAATGCTTTTGTTGCGGCAGCCAAGCGGCGGGTCTTTGGACGTGTCGGCATCGACATGATCGCGGGGCCGTCGGAAATTCTGGTGATCGCGGATGGCACAGGCGATCCCGACTGGATCGCGCTTGACCTGCTTAGCCAAGCCGAACATGACGAAAGCGCGCAAGCGATCTTGATCACCACCGATGCCGCCTTTGGCCAAGCGGTGACGAAGGCCGTCGAGGCGCGCCTGCAAACGCTGGAGCGGCGCAAGATCGCGGGCGCAAGCTGGCGCGATTTCGGCGCGGTGATCGTGGCGCGCGATCTGGACGAGGCGGCAACTTTGTCAAATAGGGTTGCACCCGAACATCTGGAGCTATGCGTCGCCGACCCAGATGCGCTGGCCGAACAGATCACCCATGCCGGCGCGATCTTCCTAGGCGCCTATACCCCCGAGGCGATCGGCGATTATATCGGCGGGCCAAACCATGTTCTGCCCACGGCGCGTTCGGCGCGGTTTTCCAGCGGCTTGTCGGTGCTGGACTTCCTCAAACGCACCACGCTGGCCAAAATGACGCCCGGTGCGCTCAAGGCGATTGGCCCGGCGGCCGAGACATTGGCGATTTCGGAAAGCCTCGAGGCGCATGGGTTGAGTGTGCGCGCGCGTCTGGATGCGCTCAACAAAGGAGATCGCTGATGGCCCGGATCAGCCAGCTTGTGCTGGACACTGGCGGCTTGCCCGCCCCCTCGCCCGAGATCGAGCAAGAGCGCAAAGTCGCGGTCTATGACCTGCTTGAGGATAACAGCTTTATCCTGCCCGGTCGCGATGGACAGCCCGCACCGTCCGGGCCCTTTGCACTGAACCTTGGGGTACGCGACCGGCGGCTGGTGTTTGATACGCAAACCGAGACGGGGGTTAAAGTTGCCGAATTTCACCTGTCATTTGGCCCGTTTCGCCAAGCGGTGAAGGACTATTTCCAGATCTGCGAAAGCTATTTCGAAGCCGTTAAGAAACTGCCGCCCAGCCAGATTGAGGCGATCGACATGGCGCGCCGGGGCATTCACAACGAAGGGGCGCGGATCTTGCAAGAGCGCCTTGAAGGCAAGGTCGAGCTCGATATCGATACCGCGCGTCGATTATTCACCCTTGTCGCTGTTCTGGCGCCGAGGTAACGGATGGGCGATCTTCCCTCCTCGGTGCTTTTTGCCTGCGACCATAATGCGACACGCTCGCCAATGGCTGAAGGCATGATGAAGAAATTCTACGGCACCGATGTTTACGTCCAATCCGTGGGCGTGAAGGCGGATCTTGAGATCGACGGTTTCACTATCGCGGTAATGTCCGAGATCGGGGTCGATCTGGTGCGGCATCGGTCGCGCTCGTTTAGCGAATTGCAGGAATGGGGCGATGATCTGTCGGCGTTTGATCTGGTCGTCGCGCTTTCACCAGCGTCTCAGCGTCAAGCATTAGAATTCACGCGGTTTTTCCACCTTGATGTGGAATATTGGCCGATTCTTGACCCCACCGGCATTGGCGAGAGTCGCGACGCCAAACTGGCGGCTTATCGTGACACACGCGACCAGATCAGAGGCCACTTGGTTGCCAGGTTTGGCGCGCCCAGGCTGTAAGCTGCGACTCAGGTGCGTTTCAGGCCGATCTGCCACAGCCCTTGCGCCCGCAAACCCCTGTCTGTGCAGGCTCTGGGGTGCAATTCTCACCCAAATGGTCAACTCCGTGAGGGAAAAGCCCGCTCCTGCTAGACATTACGCTTGAAATTTTGCGCTTGCGGGCGCATTTAACGCTCGCCCGCACAATCTGCGGGTTTTCAAATACGGAGTGACCATGGCCAAGGAAGAAATGCTCGAATTTCCCGGTGTCGTTAAGGAACTCCTGCCTAACGCGACATTTCGGGTCGAGCTGGAAAACGGCCATGAGATCATCGCGCATATGGCAGGCAAAATGCGCAAGAACCGCATCCGCGTTCTTGCAGGCGACAAGGTACAGGTGGAAATGAACACCTATGACCTGACGAAGGGTCGCATCAACTACCGTTTCAAGTAAGCGGATCTGTTGAAACTTATTCTGGGATCGGCAAGTCCGCGTCGGCGGGAGCTTTTGGCCCAATTGGGTCTGGAGCCTGCCGCCCTGCGCCCTGCCGAAATCGACGAGACCCCCGCCAAGGGGGAGTCGCCGCGCGATTATGTGACGCGCATGGCGCGCGAAAAGGCGATGGCGCTTGAGATGGCCGCTGATGAGGTGATCCTGAGTGCCGATACCACCGTGACCTGTGGCCGCCGCATTCTGGGCAAACCCGATGACGAAAAGCAGGCGGCAGAGTTTCTGTGGCTCCTGTCGGGTCGACGTCATCATGTACTGACAGCGATCGCTGTGCGCAGCGCGTCTGGCCTGCGCGAGCGGCTGGTCGATACCGTGGTCAAGTTCAAACCGCTCAGCAATGAAGACGTGAATGGCTATCTGGCCAGTGGCGAATGGCGTGGCAAGGCGGGTGGCTATGCCATTCAGGGCCTTGGCGGGGCGTTCGTGCCGTGGCTGCAAGGCAGCTACACGGGCGTCGTCGGCCTGCCATTAAGCGAAACCGCAACATTGTTGGCCGCTGCTGGCATCAAGGGAGAATGGGCATGATTGGACGGGTCATTCTGCTGGATCAAATCGCGGGCCGTGAGGCGGCTGCGTTGATGGTGGATGGGCAGCTGGAAGATTTGCTGATTGATCCGGGCGTGGCGCTGGCCCCCGGCGCGATCTGTCGTGGCGTGATCGGGCGCCAGATGAAGGGGCAAGGCGGAGTGTTCGTCGATCTACCCCAAGGCGCGCGCGGCTTTCTGCGCGAGGTAAAGGGATTGAGCCCGGGCCAAACCGTGATCGTTCAGGTCTCGGGCGGGAGCGAGCCCGGCAAGGCGCTGCCCGTCACGCTGCGGGTCTTGTTCAAATCGCGCCACGCGATTGTCACCCCCGGCGCGCCCGGACTGAATATCTCACGCCGAATTCGCGACGAAGACTTACGCGCCAGCCTGCAATCTCTGGCCGAGGCGGAGATGTCGGGCGCGCAGGCCGGGTTGATCCTGCGCTCGGTTGCTGCGCATGCCGACGCGACTGACATCGCCGAGGATATCGCTGCGATGCGCACCCTGTCCGAGGCTGTGATGGCCGATCTCTCAGGCGCGCCGGAATTGCTTGTCGATGCGCCCAGCCCGCATGAAGAGGCGTGGCGCGACTGGGCTGATCCGGCACCAGATGAGGTGGTTGAGGGCGGCTTTGACGATCATGGCGCGACCGACGCGATCGAGGCGCTGTTACAGCCGCGCGTCGAATTGGACTGGGGCGCGCATATGATGATCGAACCCACCCGCGCACTGATTGCTGTGGATGTGAATACTGGTAATGATACGTCGCCGGCAGCGGGGCTCAAGGCCAATATCGCCGCCGCGCGGGCCCTGCCGCGCCAGTTGCGCCTGCGTGGGCTGGGAGGGCAGGTCACCGTCGATTTCGCCCCAATGCCCAAACGCGATCGCCAGCCGCTTGAACAACAGCTACGCACCTCGTTCAAAGGCGAGGCCGAGGCCTCGTTGGCCGGCTGGACACCGCTTGGAAATTTCGAGTTGCAGCGCAAGCGCGACCGTGTTGCTCTAAGCTCTCTGCTGGGAGATGTGGTGTGAGCTGTCCGATCTGCGCGAAAGAATCTGATCCGAAATACCGCCCGTTCTGCTCAAAACGCTGCGCGGATGTGGATTTGGCGCGTTGGCTGAACGGATCTTACGTCATTCCCGGCGACGCCGTCGAGGAAGAAGAACACGCGCCCATCAATCCAGACGACTTGCAGGGCGGCGCGCAAAAGCCGCACTAACCGGCCCCCCGGCACTCGCGTTCATTTTTCTGACAAATCCCTCTGGACAGCTTCCCCGCCCTGATTTAGTAACCGCCCAGCAAGGCCGTAAGGCCAGAGTGCCCGAATAGCTCAGTTGGTAGAGCAGCGGATTGAAAATCCGCGTGTCGGTGGTTCGAGTCCGCCTTCGGGCACCACTTAAATTCCTAAAAATAGAAAATACTTATCTGCTCACTGAGCCGGGTTTTAGCGTTTGGTCGTCGAAAGCCCCTTTGGGGCATACAGGGGCGTATTTTCCGAAACCTAGTCGTCGAGCCTTTTGTCGCAGGATGCGGGCGTTGCAGGCGAATCTTTCGGAAAGGTCGCCTCACCGATGGACCCAAGCTGGAGCAGCTTGAGAAATGCAGAAACCCGCATGGCACCCGGCGCATTCCTGAACGGTTTTTCGATCCTCAGGTGAGAAGAGAGCTTGGGCCTAATCGGCTCCGGTCGGTCGCGCAGGTGCTTGGATAGGGCTTTGAAGGAACCGGGCCGGACTTACCTTAGGCTTTAACGCGAACGACGAAAGCGCTCGCCCTCAGACGGTGCCACCAAGGCTGCCTTCCAGCTCAACCAGTTCCTGACCGCCAGCCATGAGATCCTGCAACTCCTCGGGCGTGATCTGACCGCGCTGCGCGGTGCCCAAGGTCTTGCCGCGATTAAGCACGGTAAAGCGATCCGCCACCGCCATCGCGTGGCGCACGTTATGGGTGATGAACACCACCGCGATGCCTTGCTTGCGCACCTTGTCGATGGTCGAAAGCACATTCGCAGTCTGGCGCACCCCAAGCGCCGAGGTCGGCTCATCCAATATCAGCACCTTCGCGCCGAAATGCACCGCGCGCGCAATCGCCACCGTCTGGCGCTCGCCGCCTGACAGCGTGCCCACTGCCTGATCGGGTCCGCGCAGGTTGATGCCCATGCGGCGCATCTCTTCCATGGTCACCGAATTGGCGTGCTCATGGTCAAAAAATTTGAGCGGCCCAACCTTGCGCAAAGGCTCGTTTCCCATAAAGAAATTGCGACTGACCGACATTAACGGGATCATCGCAAGGTCTTGGTAGACGGTCGCGATTCCCGCATTGATCGCATCGCGCGGGCGGTCGAAGTGTAGCGGTTTGCCCTCGAACAGGATCTCGCCCTTGGTGGGCTTATGCACCCCGGACATGGTCTTGATGAAGGTCGATTTGCCCGCGCCGTTATCGCCCAGCAGGCAATGACATTCGCCGGGAAAGACCTCAAGCGAGACCCCGGCCAGCGCGATCACCGAGCCGAAATGCTTTTCGATATTCTTCATCTGGATGATGGGAGCATGCGGGTTCATTTTATCTCTCCCCGGTAATCAGGCGACGGACATAGGTGTTCAGGATCACCGCGCACAGCAGAATGACGCCCAGAAACACCCGGAATAGTGAGCTTTCGACACCGGCAAAGAACAGCCCCTGCTGCACGACGCCAAAGATCAGCGCACCAAGCGCGGCACCGATGACGCTGCCATAGCCACCCGTCAGAAGGGCGCCGCCAATCACCACGGCGATGATCGCCTCGAATTCTTTCAGCAAGCCGCGATCCGCCCCGGCCGAGCCGAACTCCATCACTTGGCAAGTGGCAAAGACGGTGGCGCAGAAGGCGGTAAACATGAACATCAAAATCTTGACGCGGTTCACCGGCACACCGGCATAGCGCGCTGCTTGCGCATCGCCGCCACTGGCAAATATCCAGTTGCCGAACCGCGTGCGCGTCAGCACGATATGACCGATCACCACCAGAACCAGCGCCCAGACGATCAGCATCGGCACGCCATCGACAACCGGCTGGCCCTTGCGCAGGCCGCGATCAAAGGTGGCGATCAGCCCGGCATTGCCCAGCCAAGTAAACAGACCCGTGAGGATCTTGCCGCCAAACACCGCCGCGAGCCAATCGCCTTGGGCGACCTCGGAAACGCCGCCGATGATGGTCTTGCGCTCAATCGTTTGGGGGAAATAAATCGTAAAGCCGCGCAGGATGAACAGCGAGGCCAGCGTCACGATAAAACTGGGCAGCCCGGTGCGCACCACGATAAAGCCGTTGAGCGCCCCAATCGCCAGCGCCAGCACAAAGGTCACGAGAATCGCCAGCCAGACCGGCCAGCCCAACGTGACAGAGAACATCGCGATCATCATGCCCGAAAAGCCGATCATCGACCCCACGGAGAGGTCGAACTCGCCCGCGATCATCAGCAGGCAGGCGCCCACCGCAATAATCATGAATTGCGCCGAGACCTGGCTCCAGTTCATGATGCCTTGGCTTTTGAACATGCCGCTATCAAAGGCGAAAACCGCGAACAGGGCAAAGACGACGATGGTGCCAACGATGCCGCCGAGTTCGGGGCGGATCAGGGCTTCGCGCAGACGCGAGCGCGACTTGATCCTCTCGTCATCGGGCAATTGGGTGTGGGCGTGTGACATGGCGCGTTGAGGCTCCGAGAAAGAGAAAAGAGAGAGGGGGCGGCCAATGCGCAACGACCGCCCCCGGATTCACATCAGATCAGCGGTACTCGCCGGCGAATTTCTCGACCATTTCCAAGCCATCGGCGGTCACAAAGCCGGGGCCGGAGTTGATATTATTGCCGGGCAGAACGCCGTAGCGGTGATAGTTCGTCATCACGACCACCGGCAGATAGGCCTGCAAGAAGGGCTGCTGGTCGATGCCCCAATTGATGATGCCTGCCTTGATCGCCTTAACGATTTCCTCACCCAGATCGAACGTGCCGAAATAGATGTCGCCCGCCATGCCGTTCTCTTCCAGCGCCTGAATGGTCGGGTCTGCAGAGGTCGGGCCAAGCGTCAGCACGGCATCGGTATCGGGATTGGCCGAAAGATAGGCCAGCACCTTGTTTTTGATCTCGGACGGGTCTTGCCCGGAATCGATCATCTGGTTGCCCAGTTCGACCCCCAGCCCATCGGCAAAGCCCTGGCAGCGTTCGGTCGAGGAGGGCGAGCTGATATAGTGGTTCACGCAGAGAAAGCTTTTCACGCCATCGGCCTTGGCACGCTGCCCGGCTGCGAGCCCTGCGTCATATTCCGGTTGGCCGACATACATCAGCGCGCCCAGATCGCGCGCCTGCTGGGGCGTACCGGAATTGATGATAACCACATCAATACCTGAATCTACGGCATTACGGATTGGTCCCGAAAGCACGTCGTAATCGGCCAAGGTGGTGATGATGCCGGTCGGGTGCGAGGCGGCGGCCTGCTCGATGATGCGCGCCATATCGGCCAAGTCACCCGTCGGCGGGTTGCGATATTCGACCTGCACATCCATCTGCTTGCCCGCCAGAGCAAGGCCATTCTTGATCGTGTTCCACCAGCTGTCGCTGTCGGGGGCGTGACTGACGAGAATGTATTTCTCACCCTCTGCCGAGGCCGTAGTGGCCGCCATCAGGGGCGCTGCTGCGACAACAGCCGCCAGCGCCAGATGTTTCATCAGTGACGTCATGATTTCCTCCCAAAAATTGACTGTCTCCCGGCAAATGCGCGTCTCGCCTTTGCCCCTCCGAGTCGGAGTAAAGCATGTCGGCATCATTTTTGCAACCGGTTGCAAAAATGATCGCGCTCTTTCAAGCTGTGCAGAGTTGCGATACGCGCTAGAAACCGCGCAACACGCGAAAAGGGAGCAGACCGGAATGGCCGTTACGTTGAAAGAGGTTGCACAACGCGCCGGGGTTTCGCGCTCGGCGGTGTCGCGCGTGTTCACGCAAGGGGCCTCGGTTTCGGACAAGATGCGGCGCAAGGTCGAGAAGGCAGCGCGCGAACTGGGCTATAGCCCCAACGCGCTGGCCTCGTCGCTGACCACCGGGCGCACCAAGCTGATCGGGCTGGTGTCGAACAACTTTCACAACCCGATCTTTCTGGAAGTGTTCGACCTGTTCACTCGCGGCCTACAAGATCGCGGCTTGCGCCCGCTTTTGGTGAATCTTTCGGATGAGACCGACCCCGAGGCCTCGGTGCGCATGTTGCGGCAATATTCGGTCGATGGGGTGGTGGTAGCGTCCTCCACCTTGCCGCCCGGCTTTGCCAAGGCGTTTCGCGATGTCGGCATTCCGGTGGTGCATGCGTTCGGGCGGGCCTCGGCGGCACCGCAGGTGCATGTCGTGGGGATCGACAACGTGGAATGCGGGCGGATGGCGGCGCGCACGCTGATCGCGCATGGCTATCGCGATGTCGCCTTTCTAGGCGGGCCCGAAGGAGCGACCTCAACGCAGGATCGCTATAGCGGCTTCATGACCGAACTTTCGGCGCATCGCGCGATCAAGACCAGCTATTCCTTTGCCGACGACTATTCGTTTGACGCAGGTCGGCGCGAAATGCTGCGCCTGCTGCGTGCACGCCCTGCCGAGGCCTATTTCTGCGGCGATGACGTCCTATCCATCGGTGTGCTGTCCGCGATCCGCGAAAGCGGGCTGGATGTGCCCGGCGATATCGGGATCATCGGGCTCAACGACATGGAAATGGCGCGCTGGGAGAACATCAACCTCACGACGATCCGCCAGCCGATCCGCCAGATCATCGCCTCCACGATTGAACTCATGGTGGCGATGCTGAACGAACCCGACCGCTATCCAGAGGCGCGAATCTTCCCCTGCAGCGTGATTGAGCGAGCGACATTGCGCCCGCTCACTTAGCGAAACATCGGCGGGCGTGCATCGACCCAGACACCCTCGGCGTGACCGCTTTGCGCCACCGCAAACACCGCCGCCATCGAGCGTAGGCCATCTTCGGCGCGCGGATATAGGTTAGCTGCGGGGTCCATCCTACGGCCCTCTTTCTCGGCGCGGATGGCCTCGGCCAGATCGGCATAGATATTGGCGAAGGCAAGCGGCATCCCCTCGGCATGGCCAATCGTGACGCGGCTGGTGCGATCGGCCTCGGGGGACAGATTGGCCTCTCCGCGTTCGATCACCTGCAGACGCTCGCCCAAGGGCATCCAATACAGCTGGTTGGGCTGTTCCTGCGCCCACCGCAAACCGCCCTTCTCGCCAAAGACTTGCAAGGTCAGCCCGTGCTGACGCCCGATCGCGATCGAGCTGGTCCAGAGCCGCCCGACCGCGCCCCCGTCAAAGCGCAGATTGACCATCGCGTCATCTTCGAGCGTGCGGCTGGCAATGCAGCTGACCGTATCAGCCGAGAGCATCCGCGCCTCTTGTCCGATCACGAAGCTCGCCATGTGCAGCGCGTGAATACCGCAATCGGCAAACTGCGCCGACACGCCCGCCTGCGCGGGATCATAGCGCCAGCGCACCCGCGGATTGTCGGCATCGGCGGCATCGGCGTGATGGCCATGGGCGAACTCGGCCTTGACCAGACGGATTTGCCCCAGATCGCCGCGCGCCACCATCGCGCGCATGTGGCGCACCAGCGAATAGCCGCTATAGCCGTAATTCACCGCGCAGATTTTGCCGGTCTCGCGCGCGAGGTTGACGATCTCTTCGCCTTGCTCGACCGTCATCGTCATCGGCTTTTCGCACAGCACGTGAAAGCCCGCTTCGAGAAACCCTTTGGTGATTTCGAAATGCGTCGCGTTGGGGGTGGCGACGGTGACCAGATCGACGCGGTCTTCGCGCCCGCGCTCGCCCTCCAGCATCTCGCGCCAATCTCCATAGGCGCGATCGGCGGCCAGTCCCAGCCGCTGCCCATACTCACGCCCGGCCTCGGGGCGATGATCCAGCGCACCCGCGCTGAACTCGAACGCCCCATCCAGCCCTGCGCCAAGGCGGTGCGCTGGCCCGATCTGGCTGCCTTCGCCGCCCCCGATCATGCCCCATTTCAGTTTTGCCATCACGCGCGCTCCTTAGTTAAATCCAATGGATTCAAGATATTTCCGGTTCTTTTTGGCGTCGCCAACGGGGTCCGGGTCCAGCAGCGGGTCGCAATCCTGCTCGACCGTGCACCAGCCCTCGAACCCCGCGTCCAGCAGCACTTGGCGCACGGCGGGAAAATCGACATCGCCCTGCCCGAGATTGCAGAAAATCCCCTGACCGCAGGCGTCGTAAAACCCGGTGCGCTGAGCCACAGCGCGGGCTTTGACCTGCGGGTCGATATCCTTGAAATGCATGTAAGAGATGCGGTCGATATGGCGCTTCATGAAGGCCACCGGGTCATAGCCCGCATAGGAATGGTGCCCGGTATCGAAGCAGATTTTCAAGATATCTTCATCGACCTCATCAAGCAGGCGTTCCAGTTCGGGTTCAAAATCCATAAAGCCCGCAGCATGGGCGTGAATGCCCACCGTCAACCCATAGTCTTGCGCCCCGATCCTTGCCGCCTGCGCGATCCGGTCGCGATAGGCAGCCCATTCGGACGCGTCCATCTGCTCGGCCTCAGCGGCGCGCCCGGCAGTGGGCGCGCGGCGCGGTGAGATGGAATCGATCAGCACCAGATGGCGCGCGCCATGGGCCTGCAACGCCTTGCAGGTGCGATGCGTGCCATCAAGCACATCGTCCCATTGCGCGGGGTCGTGAAAGGCGCGAAACACCACGCCGCCGATCAACTCAAGGTCATGCTTCGCCAGCGCCTCGCCCAAAATGGCGGGGTCTTCGGGCATGAAGCCGACGGGGCCAAGCTCGATCCCCTTATAGCCCGCATCGGCGCAATCCTGCAGCACCGATTGCCAACTCGGATTACGCGGGTCCTGCGCGAATTCGACACCCCATGAACAGGGCGCATTGCCAATTCTAATAGCCATTCTCTTGCCTCTCCTATCCGGAAAATGTCGCGATATCTTGCCATTTTTGCGCGCGCGCCGAGGCCATTGCGGCAGCGATCACCCGGTTCACCTCATGCCCGTCGCGAAAGGTCGGCCAGACCGGCGTCCCCGTCGCGATGGCACTTAAAAAGTCGCGCGCCTCGATGATGATCTGGTCCTGATAGCCGGTGCCGTGGCCGGGGCCTTGGCAGAAGGCGGCGTAATCGGGATGGGCGGGGCCCGTCAGGATCTTGGTAAACCCGCGCGTGGCCTCGGGCCCCTCGGCCCGATACAGCCACAGCGCGTTCTGGTCTTCTTGATCGAACCGGATTGCGCCTTTTGTGCCGGTGATTTCATAGGCATAGCCCATCTTTCGCCCCGTCGCGATGCGCGAGACATAGATCTGCCCCATCGCGCCATTTTCAAAGCGGCACATCATCTGGGCGTGATCGTCATTGTCGACGCGACCGCCGGGGCGGGTGGTGTGAACGGTCTCGATTTCGGCCATGACGCGCGCAATCGGCCCGATCAGCGCCAGCGCGGCGTTGAGGATATGCGGCGCCAGATCGCCCATCGTCCCATTGGCCGCGCCTTGCGTGCGCCAACTCGCCGGGGCCTGCGGGTCGGCGTAGAAATCCTCGGTATGCTCGGCGCGAAACCAGGTAATCTCGCCAATCTCGCCGCGCGCAATCAGCTCGCGCGCGAACTGGCTGGCGGGGGTGCGGATATAGTTGAACCCGACCATATTCGCCACGCCCGAGGCTTCGGCGGCTGCCACCATCTCGGCGCTGTCTTGCAGTGACGCACCCAGCGGTTTCTCGCAAAACACCGGCTTGCCCAGCGCAAACGCGGCCAGTGCCACGTCGCGATGGGTTTCCTGAGGGCTGGCGATGATCACCGCCTGCACAGCCGGGTCGTTGACCAGCACGCGCCAATCATCGGTGGCGCGTGTGAACCCATAGGCAGTGCGATAGCGTTCAGTACTTTGCGCGCTTGAGGCGCAGACCATTTCCAAATGCGGGCGCAGAGCAGGGTCGAATACCGCCCCGACGGCGGACATCGCCACCGCATGGGCCTTACCCATATAGCCCCCGCCCAGAATACCAATCCCGATCCGAGACACCGCAACCTCCTCCGAGATCTTGAATTACAATTTGCAACCGGTTGCAAAAGTTGTATCCTGAGAATCGTAACCCCGCAAGCTGTGTTCGGCATCCGTCCGAATTTTCCCGACAAAAAGGTTCGCGCTGACATGACAACGCCGACAGACACAATTCGCCTGACCACCGCCCAAGCGATCATCCGCTGGCTTTCCAATCAGTTCATCGAGATCGACGGGCAAGAGCTGCGCCTGTGCGGCGGGGGTTTTGGCATTTTCGGCCATGGCAATGTGACGTGCTTGGGTGAGGCGCTGCACGGGGTGCAGGACGCGTTGCCGCTTTATCGTGGCCAGAATGAGCAGAGCATGGGGTTCGCGGCGGCGGGCTATGCCAAGCAATGGCTGCGTCAGCGTTTTATGTTTTGCACCGCGAGTGCCGGGCCGGGCACCTCGAATCTACTGACGGCGGCGGCTTTGGCCCATGCCAACCGGCTGCCGATGCTGTTGCTGTGTGGCGATACGTTCATCACCCGCCTGCCCGACCCAGTCTTGCAGCAGATGGAGAATTTTTCCGACCCGACCTTCGGGGTGAATGACGCGTTCAAGCCGGTCGTGCGCTACTGGGACCGCATCTGTCACCCGGCGCAAATCCTGCAATCGCTGCCCAATGCGCTGGCCACGATGCTGGACCCAGCAGATTGCGGCCCGGCTTTCTTGGGGCTGCCCCAAGATGTGCAGGGCTGGAGCTATGACTATCCGGCCGCGTTCTTTGCCAAGAAGGTTCATCGTATCCGCCGCCAGGCCCCCGACCCCGCCGAAATCGCAGATGCGGTGGCGCTGCTGAAATCGGCAAAGCGCCCGATGATCATCGCAGGCGGCGGGGTCCAATATTCCCGCGCGGTCGAAGCGCTGACCCAATTCGCCGAGACCCACCAGGTCCCCGTGGTCGAAACCATCGCCGGGCGCGCCAATCTGACGGCCACGCATCCGCTCAATATCGGACCGATCGGGGTGACGGGATCAGACAGCGCCAACGCGATTGCCGAGCAGGCCGATGTGATCCTTGCCATCGGCACGCGCTTGCAAGATTTCACAACCGGGTCGTGGACCGCCTTTGCGCAGAATGCGCAGATCATTGCGATCAACGCCGCGCGCCATGATGCGATGAAACATTTCTCCCTGCCGGTGGTGGGTGATGCGCGCGTTTCGCTTGCGGCGCTGGCAGAGGCGCTCGATTATACCGCGCCCCCCAAGTGGGTCAGCGGGGCGCAGGATGAGCGCAAGACTTGGGATGCGTATGTTGCCAAGAACGTCGCCGCCGGCAATCGCCCCAATTCCTATGCGCAGGCGATTGGCGTGGTGAATGCGCTCTGCGATCCGCGCGACCGTGTGGTGGCCGCTGCTGGCGGGCTGCCTGCCGAAGTCACAGCGAATTGGCGCACACTGGATATCGGCACGGTCGATGTGGAATTCGGCTTTTCCTGCATGGGCTACGAAATCGCAGGCGCTTGGGGCGCACGCATCGCGCAATCCGAACGCGAACCCGATCAGGACGTCATCACTTTCTGCGGCGACGGGTCCTACATGATGCTGAATTCCGATATTTACTCCTCGGTCCTCAGCCAGAAAAAGCTGATCGTGCTGGTGCTGGACAATGGCGGCTTTGCGGTGATCAACAAGCTGCAAAACAACACCGGCAACGAGAGCTTCAACAACCTGCTCGCCGATTGTCCGACCATCCCCGAACCGTTCGGCGTTGATTTCGTGGCCCATGCCACGGCAATGGGGGCGGCGGCAGAAAAAGTCGCCAACCCCGCCGAGCTAGCCGAGGCCTTTCGGCGCGCCAAGGCCTCGGAGAAAACCTATGTGATCGTGATGGATGTCGACCCTTACGAGGGCTGGACCACGCAAGGCCATGCTTGGTGGGAGGTCGGCACGCCACAAGTGTCTGACAGCGCGAAGGTGCGCGACGCGCATGAGGACTGGGAATCCAGTCGCCACAAACAGCGGCAGGGTGTGTGATGGTGCTCGCCGCAATCGCCAAGCGCGATTTCCTGGTGCTCGGCCGGGTGGGCATGGACCTGACACCGGACCCGCCCGGCGCGCGTCTGCGCGAGGCCCAAACCATGATGGTCGCGATGGGCGGCAGTGCGGCCAATATTGCGGCGGGGCTGGTCAAGCTGGGCTGCAAGGCCGCGCTGATGACCTGCGTGTCCGATGACGCGGTGGGCTGGTATTGCGAGGCTCAGCTTGATGCCTATGGCGTGGACCGTTCGCTGGTGAAGCGCATCCGGGGCGAGCAACGCACCTCTCTGGCGCTCTATGAAACGCGCATGGAAGAGCATCAAAGCGTCATCTATCGCAACAATGCCGCCGATTTCCAAATGAGCCTGGCCGATGCCGAGGCGGTGGATTTCTCGCGCTATGGCGCGCTGGTCTCAGCGGGCACCATCTTTGCCGCTGAACCCTCGCGCAGTGCGGCGTTTCGGGCGTTTGAAATGGCGCGCGCGGCCGGGCTGGCGATCATTTTCGATGTCGATTACCGCCCCTATAGCTGGCCTTCTCCGCAGGTCGCGCAAGACGTTCTTTCGCGCGCCGCAGCGCTGTCTGACGTGATCGTGGGCAATGACGAAGAGTTCGGCTTCATGGCCGGGGGGATCGCGCAGGGCATGGACAAGGCGCGCGACCTGGCGGGCTCGGGTGCGGCGATCGTGGTTTATAAGATGGGGCCGCAAGGCTCGGTCACGTTTGCCGATGGCGCAGCGCTGCGCAGCGGCATCTTCCCCACCACCGCGCTCAAACCCACCGGGGCGGGCGACAGCTTCATGGCCGGGTTCCTCGACGCGCTCTCACGGGGGCGACCCTTGGGCGAGGCGGTGCTGCGCGGTTCGGCCTGCGCCTCAATCGTCGTGTCGCGACCCGGCTGCGCCCCCGCCATGCCCGACACACCCGAGCTGGATGCCTATCTCGCCACCCATCCCGGCCCAACACAAAGCTGAATAGGAGACGCCATGCATATCGCGCCCCATGACAACCAGAACAAGCCCATCGTGGACGTCGATCACGACCTCGTCCCGCTGAACTATTTCAACATCATCAAGCTGAAGAAGGGCGAGAGTTTCGACTATGCCGTGCCCGGCTATGAAACCTGCGTGGTGCCCGCCACCGGCACGGTCGATGTGGATGTCGAAGGCGCAGTGTATGAAGGGATCGGCAACCGCACCGTGGATGTCTGGGATGGCGAGCCCGAGGGCGTTTACGTTCCCGTCGGCACCCGCGTGCGCATCACCTGTCTTACGGACAACACGGAGACCTTCATCGCAGGGGCGAAATACGACAAGGTGCTTGAACCCTTCGATGTGCGCGCCGATGCGCTTGATAAGGTGCAATACGGCTCGGATGACACCAAGACCCATCGCAAGATCAAGCATATCCTTGGCAGCAAGCATCACGACAAGGTCGGTCGTCTGCTGGTGAGTGAGCTGTACACCGTGGGGCAAGGCGGCTGGTCGGGCTTCCCAAGCCACAAGCATGACACTGACCGTCTGCCCGACGAGACGCGCCATGACGAGACCTACAACTTCCGCTTCCGCCCCGATTACGGCTCGGGGCTACAGATGCTGCAGCGCGAGGATAACAAGCCGGGCGATGCCTATCACATCATGGATCGCTCGACGATCCTGATCGATAAGGGCTATCACCCCTGCGCGGTGCTGCCGGGCTACGAGATGTATTACTTCACCATCCTCGGCGGGCTGAGCCAGCGCAGCCTGAAGCAGTATTTCCAACCCACCCATGCCGCCCAACTGCACACTATTCCGGGCATCATGGACATGGTGGCAAAGTTCAAATGAGCCTTGTAACCCTTGCCGATGTCTTGCAGCCCGCGCTGCGCCAGCACCATGCGGTGGCCGGATTGGTCACGCTGGGCTGGGAGGATATGCGCGCCTATGTCGCCGCCGCCGAGGCCGAGGGCGTGGCGGTGATCCTGCAAGCCGGGCCATCGTGCCGCGCCCACACGCCGCTGCCGATCCTTGGCCAGATGTTTCGCTACTTGGCCGAGGGGGCCAGCGTGCCCGTCGTCGCCCATCTCGATCACGGCTACACCTTTGAGGAGTGCAAGGAGGCCATTGAGTGCGGCTTCACTTCGGTGATGTTTGACGGCTCGCGAAAGCCGCTGGCGCAAAATATCGACGAGACGGCGGCAATCGCGGAATTGGCCCATGCGACGGGTGTCTCCTGCGAAGGTGAGATCGGCTTTGTCGGGTATTCGGGCGGCGAAGGATCAGCCGGCACCGACCCAGACGAAGCCGCGCGTTTCGCCCGCGAAACTGGCGTCGATGCGATGGCGATTTCTGTGGGCAATGTGCATTTGCAGCAGGGTAAAGAGGGCGGGCTGGATGAGTCCCGCATCCGCGCCATTGAGGCCCTGACCGAAGTGCCGCTGGTGATCCATGGCGGCTCGGGCGTGCCGGTGGCGCAGCGCCGGGCGCTGGCGCGCGGTTCGAAAATCTGCAAGTTCAATATCGGAACCGAGCTGCGCATGGCCTTTGGCGCTGCACTGCGACACGCGGTCAATGCCGATCCGGACCGCTTTGATCGGGTCCAGATTTTGAAGGAAACGCATGAACCTCTGGTCGCAGCCACGCGTCAGGTGCTGCAAGCGTTCAAGGGAGAGTAGAATGCTCAATATCGGGATTTTGGGATGTGGGCGGATCGGTCAGGTCCATGCCGGTTCAATCCGTCAGATCGACGGCGCAAGGATCACATCCGTCGCGGATGCGTTTCCCGAACCGGCTGCGGCGCTGGCCGCGCGCAGCGGGGCTCGCGTGATGGGGTCGTTAGAGCTGATCGAAAGCAGTGACGTCGATGCCGTGGTGATCGGCACGCCGACTGACACGCATTACGATCTGATCCATGCCGCCGCCGCGGCGGGCAAGGCGATATTTTGCGAAAAACCAGTGGATATGTCGGCTGCGCGCATCAAGGATTGCATCAAGGCCGTGGAGCGCGCGGGCGTGCCCTTCCTGACCGCCTTCAACCGCCGCTTCGATCCGAATTTCGCCAATCTGCAAGCCCGGATCGCGGCTGACGAAATCGGCGCAGTCGAGATCGTGACAATCCTGTCACGCGACCCCGCGCCGCCGCCGATCAGCTATATCCAAAGCTCGGGCGGGCTGTTTCGCGATATGATGATCCATGATCTCGACATGGCGCGGTTTCTGCTGGGCGGGGACGAACCGGTCTCGGTCTATGCCACGGGCGCGGCACTCGTTGATCCCGCGATTGGGGCTGCTGGGGATGTCGACACAGCGGCGGTAATTTTGACGACGGCCTCGGGCAAGATCTGCCAGATTTCGAATTCGCGCCGTGCCAGCTATGGCTATGATCAACGCATTGAGGTGCATGGCGCGCGCGGCATGTTGCGCGCAGAAAACATGCTTGAAAACACGGTCGAGATCGCAACCGATGCGGGCTTTCGCAAAGCCCCCGCACAGCATTTTTTCCTAGAACGCTACGCCGCCGCCTATCGTGCCGAGATGGCCTATTTCCTGCATGCGGTGCGCGAGGGCGGGTCGATCACGCCCGGCATTCTCGATGGGCTGCGCGCGCAAGAATTGGCCGATGCAGCCGCTTTGTCTTTGGCACAGGGACGACCAGTCTCGTTGGCAAATGAGGGCTGAAAACCAACCTGACACCCGATAGGTTGGCCTTATACCCGGCTGCCCGGTGATGCCCCTTTTGCAGCGATCCCCGGGCATGGCGATGCTCACCCTCAGGGCGACCATTTGACCTCCACGCATGATCGAGCGCGCTCGTTTCCTAACGTGGCGCGCTTGCGCGGGCTTGAACACGCTTTCGCGACCTCGCCATGAAATCCTTGTCTCACGATCTGAGTCTTGCAAGAATTGAACCATTGTTCATTTAATGTGGGCAGCCCTTGGAGGGTCGTCGGTTTGCTGAACTGGCGATGGGGCGCAAGAGGAGGAAATCATGCAGACTGATAGCAACGGGAGCCAACGCTGTGGCGTCATCCCGCAACGCGGCTTGGCCCATGTCGCAGGGCCAACCGAGACCCCATTGATCGAAGACACAATTCCCGCTGTGCTGATCCGGACCGCCAATCTCTGGCCCGAGCGCGAAGCGGTGGTGTTTGCCGCAGAGGGCGTCAGATGGACTTGGGCAGAGTTTTCGGCGCGGATTGATCGGCTCGCTTGGGGATTGTTGCGGCTTGGTCTGGGGCATGGGGATCGGCTTGGGATTTGGGCGCCCAGCCGTTCAGAGTGGGTCCTGACGCAACTTGCGACTGCCCGGATCGGCGTGATCCTCGTCAATATCAACCCGGCCTATCGCCTTCACGAGCTGGAATTCGCGCTGAGAAAGACGGGCTGTCGCGCGCTGGTGCTGGCAGAGACGTTCAAAAGCTCTGACTATGTGGCGATGATCAACGGGCTTTCCCCGGAACTTGCGCGCTCACAACCCGGGCAACTCGAATGTCGCAAGCTGCCCGATCTGCGCGATGTGATTGTGTTGGGCGCGGCGCATCATCCCGGCTGCTACCGCTTTGTTGATGTTGAGGCGATGGGCGACGACTATGACCGAAGCGAACTTGACGCCATAACCGAGCGGCTTGATCGCAATGAGCCGATCAACATCCAGTTCACGTCCGGCACAACAGGTGCGCCCAAAGGGGCGACGCTGACGCATCGCAACATCATAAACAACGCGCATTTTGTGACCAACGCGATGAACGCGACCGAGGCTGATCGGATCTGCATCCCGGTGCCCTTTTATCATTGCTTCGGAATGGTAATGGGCACGCTGGGCTGCGTGACCAAGGGGGCAACCATTGTCGTGCCTGACGAGGGATTTGACGCCCAAGCGACGCTCACCTGTGTCGCAGCCGAACGCTGCACCGCGCTTTACGGCGTGCCCACCATGTTTGTGGCGATGCTCGAACATCCGGGCTTTGCGCAACATGATCTTTCATCGCTGCGCACCGGCATCATGGCGGGGGCCCCCTGCCCGATCGAGGTGATGAAGCAGGTGCAATCCAAGATGCACATGTCTGAAGTGACGATCGCTTATGGCATGACCGAGACGAGCCCGGTCTCGTTCCAATCAGCCACCAATACGCCCTTGGAAAAGCGGGTCACGTCGGTCGGGCAAGTTCAGCCGCATCTGGAGGTGAAGATCGTGCGCGAGGACGGCTCTCTCGCCAATGTCGGCGAGCAGGGGCAGCTGCTGACGCGCGGCTATTCGGTCATGTGCGGCTATTGGGACGAAGCCGAGCGCACCGCCGAAGCGCTGGATGCCGAGGGCTGGATGCAAACCGGCGATCTCGCGCGGATCGACGCCGAGGGTTATTGCAACATCACGGGCCGGGTAAAGGATATGATCCTGCGTGGCGGCGAAAATGTCTATCCGCGCGAGATCGAGGAGTTCCTCTATACCCATCCCGATATCAGTCAGGTGCAGGTTTTTGGCATTCCCGATCACAAATATGGAGAGATCGTTGCCGCCTGGATCGTGGCGCGCGCCGGGGCTGTGCTTTGCGAAGATGACATCAAGGATTTCTGTCGTGACCAGATCGCCCATTTCAAAGTGCCTGCGGTGATCCGGTTCAAGGACGACTTGCCGATGACGGTCTCGGGCAAGCCTCAGAAATTCGTCATGCGCGATGCGATGATCGAGGAATTGAGCTTGGAGGTGGAGCAAACCGCCTGACCTGTCCGCTCCGCGCCCGACGATATGAGGCTCGGGCGCGGAGCAGCAAAGCCGAGTTGGTAGCGCTTTGGGATATGCGCCTTTAACGCATCCGCTGGCCTTCGGCGTCGAAGTGAAAGCGCCGCGCCGGGTCGGGGCTGATTTTCACGCCAGCGTCGATATCGAAATCATGCTCGCCAAACAGCCGCACCGTCAGCAGCCCGTGCGGCCCGGTTTTGACATAGACATTGGTCTCGCCGCCGAGATGCTCGACATGGCTAATCGTGCCGTCGATCTCGCCGCTGTCGCCGATAACAAGATGCTCGGGGCGGATACCCACCGTCTCGCCCTGCAGCCCCAGCGCGCCAGCCTTGAGGAAATTCATCTGCGGCGAGCCGATGAACCCGGCAACGAAGGTGTTGGCCGGATCGTTATACAGCTCCATCGGGCGCCCGACCTGCGCCACCTTACCCGCATTGAGCACCACGATCCGATCCGCCAGCGTCATCGCCTCGACCTGATCATGGGTGACATAGACCATCGTTGCGCCCAGTTCGTAATGCAGTCGTGCGATCTCGATCCGGGTGGCCACGCGCAGCGCCGCGTCAAGGTTGGACAGCGGCTCGTCAAACAGGAACAGCTTGGGGCGGCGCACGATGGCGCGACCGATGGCGACGCGCTGACGCTGTCCACCCGACAGTTCGGCCGGGCGACGATCCAGCAGCGTTTCGAGCGACAGCATTTGCGCCGAATTGATCACCGCCTGCGTGACTTCGGCCTTGCTGGCCCCGGCGCGTTTCATCGCCAGCCCCATATTGTCGCGCACGTTGAGATGCGGATAAAGCGCGTAGCTTTGAAACACCATCGCGATCTCGCGCTTGCTCGGCGGCAGCAGGTTGACCCGTTTCCCGTCGATCATCACATCGCCCGAGGTCACGTCCTCAAGCCCCGCGATCATCCGCAGCAGGGTGGATTTCCCGCAGCCCGAGGGGCCGACGAAGACGCAGAACTCGCCGTCCTGCACCTCAAGATCGACGCCCTTGATCACCTCGGTCTTGCCGAAGCTCTTGGTCACGTTGCTAAGTGTCAGCGAACCCATGGGCGGGTCTCCTTCAGATCTGGATCGGGTCAAGCGTGACCGCGCGCCCCGAGCGCACGCTGTCATCAGCGGCAAGGCAGACGGCGAGCGATGTCACCGCCTCGTTCAGGTGGCGCGAAAGGTCGAGATCCTCGGCGATGGCGCGGGCAACAAATGCCGCTTCGCGATCGCAGAGCGCCTGATGACCCGGTTCATCCGCCATCGAAATATCCTGATCGGGCTGACCCACGCGGTGCAGTCGCAAAGTAGACGTCTTGGTATGGGTCTCGATATCATCGGATTTCGCACTTTCAGGCATCCGGATCGAAACCGCGCCATTGGGGCTGACGACATCTTTCACGAAAAACGCCGTGTCCGAGATCATTGGTCCCCAGCCGGCCTCATACCAGCCGGTCGAGCCATCCTCGAAAAGCACCTGGAAATGGCCGTAATTATACATATCCTCTGCGATCTCACTCGACAGCCGCACGCCCATGCCACGCACCTCGCGGGGGCGGGCATCGGTGATTTGCAACATCACATCGACATAATGCACGCCGCAATCGACGATGGGCGGGGTGGACTGCATCAGAGCCTTATGCACCTCCCATGTCGGGCCGGTGGATTGCTGGTTGAGATTGAACCGAAACACATAGGGCGCGCCCAGATCCCGCGCCTCCGAGATCAGCCGCTGCCAGCTTGGATGATGGCGCAGGATATAGCCCACGACGCATTTGCGACCTGTATCGCGTGCCGTGCGCGCCACCCTCAGCGCATCCTCCACCGTGGTGGCGAGCGGCTTTTCGACGAAGACATGCGCGCCTGCTTGCATCGCCGCAACGGCCAGATCCGCATGACTGTCCGAATAGGTGGCGATGGCCACCAGATCCGGCTTCAGCTCGGCCAATGCGGCTGCGAAATCGTGGCTCAGCGGATAGCCAGTCAGCGCATCGGGCAAAGCGGGCGCGGAGCGGTTGACCAGCCCCACCACCTCGAACTCCGGGTTCGCATGATAGGCCAGCGCATGCGACAGCCCCATATTACCAAGGCCGACAACGAGGGTTCGAATACTCATTTAACCGCTCCCGAGGTGATCCCACGGATCAGTTGCCGTGAGAAGATCAAGTACAGCACCAGCACCGGCAAGATCGCCAAAGACAGCGAGGCCAGAACCGCATTCCAGTTGGTGACATATTGGCCGATAAAGGTCTGCGCGCCCAAGGTGACGGTCTTGGTGGATTCCGAGGGCGCAAGGATCAGCGGGAACCACAGATCGTTCCAGATCGGGATCATCGTGAACACCGCCACCGTCGCCATTGCGGGGCGCACCAGCGGCAGCACGAGGGTGAAGAAAATCCAATATTCGCTCAGCCCGTCGATCCGACCCGCATTCTTGAGGTCGTCCGACACCGTGCGCATGAATTCCGACAGGATGAAGATCGCCAGCGGCAGGCCCTGCGCCGTATAGACCAGGATCAGCGAAGTCAGCGTGTTTGTCAGATGCGCCGCCGCCATCAGCTTCAGGATCGCCACCGTGCCCAGCCGGATCGGGATCATGATGCCGATGGCAAGGTAAAGCCCCATCAAAAAATTGCCCCGAAAGCGATATTCCGACAGCGCAAAGGCCGCCATCGCCCCGAAGACCAGCACCAGCGCCAGAGACACCACCGTCACGATCATGGAATTTCCGAAATAAAGCGGGAAATTGCCCTGAGTGAGCACCGTCTGGAACCCGACAAGATCGAACGTGTCGGGACCCGGCAGGGCCAGCGGCTCACGGAAGATCGCCTTGCGAGACTTCATCGAGTTGATCAGGATCACGAAGACCGGGAATAATGCGATCAGCGTGTAAAGGATCAGCGCGGTGTGCACCGCCACCGTCCGCGGCATCGAGGTTCTTGCGCTTATGCTCATGGCTCGTCGCTCCTCAGAACTGGTAGCGACGCAGCCGCCGCTGGATGCCGAACAGGTAAAGACACACGCCGATCAGGATGATGAAGAACATCACCGAGGCAATGGTCGCGCCCATGTTCGGATCGCCAAGCTGGAGCTGGAAGCCGAAAAAGGTGCGATACATGAACGTGCCCAGAATATCGGTTGAGAAATCTGGTCCGGCCAGCGCGCCCTGCGCGACATAGATCAGATCGAATGCGTTGAAATTGCCCACGAAGGTCAGGATCGAGATGATCCCGATTGAGGGCAGGATCAACGGTAGCTTGATCTTCCAGAACTGTGCCATCCCGGTGATACCGTCGACCTCGGCGGCCTCGATCACCTCTTCGGGGATCGACAGCAGCGCGGCATAGATCAGCATCATCGGGATGCCAATGAACTGCCAAACCGAGATCAGCGCAACGGTGGTCAGCGCGGTTGTCTCTTGCCCGAGCCACGGCTCAAAAAGATGACGCAGTCCGATTGCGGCCAGCATCGAGGGCGCGATGCCCCAGATCGGCGACAGGATCAGCTTCCAAACGAAGCCGACAATCACGAAACTCAGGATCGTAGGCACGAAGATGGCCGAACGATAAAGCGCGGCAAAGCGCAACCGGGGCAGCGACAAAAGCGCCGCCAGCGCGATCCCGACGGGGTTCTGAACCGCCATGTTGATCAGGAAGAACCAAACATTGTTCCAAAACGCATTCCAAAACTGCTCGGCCCAGTGCGCATCGCCGAACAGCGTGCGGAAATTCTCCAAACCGACGAATTTCGTGCCCGTCTCTGTCGCGGAATACAGCGACAGATCAAGGGTCGCGAAAAGGGGGATGATCATCACCAGCGTGTAAATCACCACCGCCGGGGCAAGAAATACCGCGATATGCCAGCGGAATGGCGTGCGCTCGGACATCAGCTCAGCCCTTTCGGTTTCGATGATTGGAAAACGGCGCGGGGACCGGGCGAGCGGGCAAGTGCCGCCCGCCCGGTTCGGCTCAGTTTTGCTGCGGCTTATACCAGCTCGCCAGATCCTTTTGCAGATCGGCGGCTGCCTCTTCGGGCGTCTGGGTGCCGTTCATCACATTGGCCGACGCCGCCCAAGTCGCGTTCTCCAGGTTCGGCGTGCCGCGCGAAAGGATCTGATAGGTCGAGCGGATCGTCGATTTGCAATCCTTGCGCCAGCTCAGGAACTCCTGCGCGAGCGGATCTTTCAGATCGACCGGGGCCGAATTCAGCGCGAAGAAACCGGGAAGAGAGTTCGCATAGATCTGCGCGAAGTCCTGACCACCCAGCCATTGCAGGAAGGTCATCGCCGCGTCCTTGTTCTTGCTCGCCGCGTTGAGCCCCATCGCATGGTCGGGCTGGTCCGAGATGTAGCAGGTGTCGCCAACTTTCTGCACCGGCGGCGCGAAGGCCCCCATCTTGAAATCGGCCTGCGCCTCAAAGCCCGGAATCTCCCACGAGCCAGCAGGATAGATCGCTGCGCGGCCCAGCGTGAACAGGTTCTGGCTGTCAGGATAGGTCTGCGCCTGATAGCCGTCGCCAAGGTAGTTCGACCATTTCGCGAGTTGCTTGAGCGGTTCGACCCAATCGGGATCGGTCAGCTTTTGGGTGCCCGCGATCAGTGCCTTGCGGCCCTCTTCGCCCTTCCAATAGGTCGGGCCGATATTCTGATAGCCCATCGTCGCGGCTTCCCACTGGTCATGGGTGCCCATGTCGAGCGGAATATAGCTGCCATCGGCTTTGATCTTGTCGAGGTCGGCATAGAATTCGTCCACCGTCTTGGGCGGGGTGATGCCCAGTTCGTCGAAGGCATCCTTGTTATAGATGAAGCCGTGAATCACCGAGGCCATCGGCATGCAGAACGTATGGGCCCCGTCATCGGTCTGCCACGCGGATTTGGCCACCTCGGGGAAGTTCTTCATCTCTGCCATGTCGCTCAGATCGGCAAGCTGACCCTTCTTGTACAGCGCCAGCGAGGCGTCATAGGGCCGACAGGTGATCAGGTCGCCCGCTGTGCCCGCGTCAAGCTTGGAGTTCAGCGCGGCATTGTATTCGGTGGGCGCAGAGGGGGCGAAGACCACCTTGATATCTGGATGGTCCTTCTCGAAGGCGGGAATGATCTCTTTCTGCCAGATGGGCAGGTCGTCATTGCGCCAACTCTCGATGGTGATCGTGGTCTCGGCCAGTGCTGCGTTGCCAGCCAGTGCCGTGCCCAGCAAAATAGCTGCGATTGCGTAGGATTTCATAGGTACCTCCGGGTTGCGGGCCAATAGGCCCTTTAAATGGATTGGGCCTTTGCGGCCTCTAGTTTGAGTTTTAGACGATCAAGTGCTGCCGCAAGATGCCCGCCGCTCGCGGCAAGCAGGTCTTGCGCCAGCTCCGGGCTGGCCCCGGTCGCGATCAGCACCGCCGGCTTGACCGCACCATCTGCCAGATCAAGCGCGCGCGCCGCGACCTCGGGCGGGGTGCCAGCGATCGCCGCCACCATGCCGGTGGCGCGGGCGCGCAGCTTCGTGTTATCGGCCGTGAGATTGACCATGTAGCCGTCATGAACATGGCCGAGCAGCAGCCCGATCTGGGTGGATATCATGTTAAGCGCGATCTTCTGCGCGCTGCCCGCGGCCATCCGGGTCGATCCCGAAACCAACTCGGCCCCGGTCTCTAGGGCGATGGCGATATCGGCGCGCTCCAACAGCGGCGAGCCCACGACATTCGCAATCCCGATCACGCTGGCACCGGCGGCCTGCGCCCCCTCGGCCACTACAAGCGTATAAGGCGTACGCCCCGACGCCGAGACACAGATCACCGCATCCGAAGGGCCAAGCGCGGCAGCGGCAAGATCGGCGCGGGCCAATTCGGGATCATCCTCGACCGCGCCGATCATGTGCGACAGGGCCGCTGTGCCGCCCGCGAACAAAATCGGCGTGCGCGCGGGCGCAATGCCGTAAGTGCCCGCGAGCTCAAGACAATCGGCCATCGCCATCAACCCGAACTGCCCGCGCCCGCATAAGCAAGCTTGCCGCCCGCCTGCAACGCTTGCGCCGCGCGCGCGGCGGCATCCGCAAGAGCGGGCAGCGCAAACTGCAGCGCACCGAGCGAGTCAAGCTGAGCCGAAAGCAGCCGCGCCATCACCTCGCGCGGCGGCAATGCGTGAAGCCCGGCCGATCCCTCGTGCCGGTCTTCGGTATGGCGCGCGCTGGCAGGCTGTGCGGTCATGCGAATCTCCCCCTTGGTGGCGAATGATGCCAAAATAATACCAATTGTCCAGGTGAAAGGAGGATTTTGTGAAATTTACCCGATGAACCTCATCCATCTTGCGAAATGGTATTCATTTGGTATGGTCTTGGTCAATGGAGGGCGCATGCGCATATTTCTGGGAATCGATGGCGGTGGTAGCGGGTGTCGCGCGGTAATCGGCGACGATGCCGGTCACGTGATCGGACGCGGTGAGGCCGGTCCGGCCAATATCGTGTCAGACCCCGAAGGCGCACGCGCCAATATCCTGACGGCGGCGCGCATGGCGCTTGGCGACGCGGGCAAACCTGAGGATCTGCACGCCGTGCTGGGTCTAGCGGGCGGCAATCTGGCCGCAGCCGCGCAGACGTTGGCCGCACAGTTGCCCTTTGCCAGCGCGCGCGTCCTGTGGGACGCGCAAACGGCGGCCGAAGGTGCGCTGGCCGGGCGCGACGGGATCGTCGCGGCGCTTGGCACCGGGTCAGTCTTTGCCCGGCGCGTGAAAGGCGATCTGCGGATGACGGGCGGCTGGGGGCTTGCGGTCGGGGACGAGGGCAGCGGCGCTTGGCTGGGGCGCGCGATGATGAGCCGCGCGCTTTGGGCACATGACGGGTTGATCGAGATGACGCCATTCCTGCGCGACCTGCTGGACGATATGGGTGGGGCCGAAGCCATGGCGGGATTTGCGGCCTCGGCGCGCCCTGTCGATTTCGCCCAGCACGCGCGCCGTATGCTCGAACGACCCGAAGATTCTGCAGTTCAGGCGCTATTGGTCGAAGCCGAGGCTTGGGTGCTGCGCCGGCTCGAACATTTGCAACCCGAAGCAGCGCGGCTTCCGGTCTGTTTCACAGGCGGGCTCGGCCCGATCTTTGCCGCGCGTCTGGGCGATCGACTGGGCGTCGATTTGCTTGAACCGCGCGGAACCGGGCTTGACGGGGCGCTGATGCTGGCGCGCGCGGGGGGCGTGACATGAGTGATAAGCACATGAGTGATCAGGGCATGAAAACACCGGAGTTGGGCGATGTCAGCGCGCGGATCTTTTCCGCCGAGGGGTTCGATATGCCCGGCGCTGGCCCGCTTTATCTGCAATTGCGCGCACGCATCACCGAGGCGATCGAGAGCGGTGCGTTGCGCCCGGGCGAGAGCCTGCCAGCCGAGCGTGATATCGCCGCGATGTCGGGCCTGTCGCGAGTGACGGTGCGCAAAGCGGTCGAGCAACTGGTCGCGGCGGGCAAATTGGTGCAGCGGCATGGCTCGGGGACCTTCGTGGCGCCGCGGGTCGAGAAGGTGGAGATGGCGCTCTCGCAGCTTAACTCCTTTACCGAGGACATGGCGCGGCGAGGCCGCGAGACCCGTGCGATCTGGCTGGAGCGCGCCTTGGTGCGACCGTCGACGGATGAAGTGATGGTGCTGGGCCTCAAGGCGCATGAAAGGGTCGCGCGGCTGGCGCGGGTGCGTCTGTCGGACGGGGTGCCGCTGGCGATTGAGCGGGCCGCGCTGCCCGAGACGATCCTGCCCGATCCAGGCGCGGTCGGGGACTCGCTTTATGAATATCTTGGCTCGCGCGGAATGCGCCCGGTGCGCGCGGTGCAGCGCATCTCGGCGACCAATATCGACGCCGAGACCGCCGCACTTCTTGAATCGCCCGAAGGGGCTGCGGGCCTGCAGATCGAGCGGGTCTCATATCTGCCATCCGGGCGGGTAGCGGAGATCACGCGCTCGATTTATCGTGGTGATGCTTATGATTTTACAGCGGAATTGCTGCTGTCAACGGCACCGGAAAGGAATGGCACATGACGGAAAAGACGTTGATGCGGCGCGAGATCGAAGAGATCCCGCAGGCCACACGCAGGCTTCTGGAGCAAGGCTTAGCGGAGCGCGCGATTGCCGGAGAGGCGCTGCGTGCGCTTGATCCCCATTGCATCGTGACGGTGGCGCGAGGCTCGTCGGATCATGCCGCGACCTATCTGAAATATGCCATCGAACTGGCGGCGGGCGTGCCGGTGGCCTCGGTCGGGCCCTCGGTCGCCTCGATCTACGGAGCGCAGCTGCGACTGGGTGGCATGGGCTGCATCGGGATTTCGCAATCGGGTCGCAGCCCCGACATTGTCGAATTGTTGCGCGCGGCGAAAACGGGCGGCGCACTGACCTGCGCCATCACCAATGACGGCGCGTCGCCGATGGCCGAGGCTGCCGATCATTCGCTGGCGTTGCGCGCGGGACCGGAACGCTCGGTCGCGGCGACGAAAAGCTTCGTGACCTCGATCGTCGCGGGGCTATCGCTGCTGGCAGAATGGCGTCAGGACGCAGCACTGGGCACAGCGCTGGCCGGGCTGCCAGACGTGTTCGAGCGCGCGATTTCCTGCGACTGGACACCTCTTTCGGATCGGTTGGTGCGCAGCCAGTCGCTTTACGTGCTCGGGCGCGGCCCCGGTTTTGCCATCGCCAACGAAATGGCGCTGAAATTCAAGGAAACCTCGGGGCTCCACGCCGAGAGCTTCTCGGCAGCCGAGGTGCTGCACGGGCCCGCAGCCATCGTGCAGGCAGGGTTTCCAGTGTTGGCGCTGGCGGTGGAAGATGCGGCCCTCGACCGGCTCGAGGCAACGGCCGAGCGGCTGGTCGCGCAAGGGGCGGATGTGTTCCTGACCGCGCCCGGCAAGACCGCGGGGGCGGTCATCCTGCCTTCGGTGAGCGGTTTGCATCCGCTGGTCGCGCCACTGGTGCCGGTGGTGAGTTTCTATGCCTTTGTCGAGGCCCTGTCGCGGCGGCGCGGTTTCCATCCCGACACGCCGCCGCATCTGCGCAAGGTCACGGAGACCGTGTGATGACGCAGCTTACGGTCTATTCTGGTGCGCGGATTGTTGACGGTACCACGCTGTTTTGCGATCATGTGCTGGTGATCGAAAAGGATCGCATCGCAGCGATCATGCCCGCCGCCGCCGCGCCAGCGGGTCAGCATGTGGCTCTGGCTGGCGGCATCCTCGCGCCGGGGCTGCTGGACCTGCAGGTCAATGGCGGTGGCGGGGTGATGCTGGGCGCAGGCGATGCCACGACCGAGATCCGCACCATTTGCAACGCGCATCTGAGGCTGGGCACGGCAGGGTTACTTCCGACGCTGATCACCTCCACGCGCGAGACGGTGGGCGCGGTGTTGCAGGCCGGGATCGCGGCTGCGCGGGCGCAGGTTCCGGGGTTCTTGGGGCTGCATCTTGAGGGGCCGCATCTTGACCCGAACCGCAAGGGGGCACATGCGCCCGAGCTAATCCGCCCGATGGAACAGGTCGATCTGGACATGATCTGCGCCGCAGCGCGGCAGATGCCCGCCCTGATGGTGACGCTGGCCCCGGAAACGGTACGCCCCGATCAAATCGCAGCGCTGACACGCGCCGGGGTAATCGTGAGCCTTGGCCACTCCAATTGCAGCTACGACACAGCCATGGCGGCATTTGGCGCGGGGGCGCGTTGCGTGACCCATCTCTACAATGCCATGAGCCAGCTTGGCCATCGCGCGCCGGGGCTGGTGGGCGCGGCCCTCGACAGCGGCGTGGCGGCCGGGATCATCGCGGATCTCGTCCATGTCTCGGCTCCCGCGCTGGGAGTCGCGCTGCGGGCCAAAAGGGCGCCAGAGCGGCTGTTTCTGGTGACAGATGCGATGGCGGTGGCGGGGACAGATCTGTCTGGTTTCACCCTCAATGATCGCTGGATCGAGCGCCGTGACGGGCGGCTGACGCTGGCCGACGGGACGTTGGCCGGTGCCGATGTGACCCTGCCACAGGCCATTGCAAACATGCATCACCGGATCGGGCTTGATCTGGTTACGGCGCTTGGCATGGCGACACGGGCCCCCGCAGATTGCATCGGGCTAAGTGCATCCTGCGGCACTTTGCGCCCGGGGGCCGCAGCGCATTTCGTGCATCTGGATGACGGGCTGAAACTGCGGCAAAGCTGGCATGGCGGCGGCCCGTTGTGACGGGCTGAGGGTGTGCATCTGCCGCCGAG
Source organism: Thioclava arctica (assembly GCF_040892615.1). Lineage (NCBI taxonomy): Bacteria > Pseudomonadati > Pseudomonadota > Alphaproteobacteria > Rhodobacterales > Paracoccaceae > Thioclava > Thioclava arctica. The sequence continues at coordinate 165,245 of NZ_JBFRYC010000005.1, read as the reverse complement.
TCTGTGATTGCACTGCCCCTGACAACGGCATCCTTTGAAGCTGGAGTTGTCAGCTAAGCATTCCGGGTGGTGAGAGGTGCGCTCGGCCCACCGATCGCACCTCAACTGACACCAAATCTCCCGCCGCTTTATCGCGCCTGACGCGACAAAAGACTGCTTGGGCGGGCGCGCGCCAGTGATGCGGTCAACAGTCCGGCCACGATGGCTTTGGCGATGTCCCCCGGAATAAACGCCAACACCAAAAGCGTCGCTTCCGAAATGGTTTTGCCAAGCACGAGGGACATACCAACGATCCCAAAGGCATAAAGCACCGCAATTCCCCCGATGATCGAGGCCACGCTCGCCACAAGCACCAAGGGCGCGCCGCGCCACTTCTCAACGATCAAGCCGGTGACAAAGGCCGCCGCGACCCAGCCAAACAAAAAGCCCGAGGTCGGCCCCACAAAGACCCCAAGCCCACCACGTCCGCCAGACAAAAGCGGCAAGCCAAGCGCGACAAGCAGCAAGAAGACAAGCACCGCCATCGCCCCGCGCCGTGCGCCCAAAACCGTGCCGCATAGCATCACACCCAGACTTTGCGCCGTGATCGGCACGCCAAATCCAAGCGTGATATTGGGCACCAACCCCAGAACTGCGATCAGCGCCGCAAATAACGCCACATTGGCGACAGTCTTTTCCATTCTCATCTCTCCTGCAAGTCGATCAACCCACCGCGGGCGCGAAGGGCCTCTGCTACGTGATCCGCATCCTCAAGTGCGCACAGCGCAAGCGGTAAAACAATGCGCCAGCGCGGCTTTCGCGTCGAGCGCGCGCGCCAGCTTTGCGATAGCAACTGTCCCTTTTGCGCCAAAACGGGGATCATGCGGATCACAAGGGCGATGCAAATTTCAAGCGCGCGCAGGTTCAAGCCAAATCGCGCGAAGGGGGCCGTGAGCCTGTGCACCACCGCCATCATGTCACTCAGACGCGTGGTCATCGTCACCAGATTGGCAAGCGCCACAGCGCTCATCATGCGCAAAACGATGACTAGCCCCGCAGTCGTCGCGCCGCTCCAGATGTGCCACGCCAGAACAACCACGACGAAGGGCCAAAGAATGAAAAGCCGCCGCAGGCCCACGCTGAAAAACAGCCAGCCCGGAAGCAGATACAAGATCACCGTGGCCAGAAAAACCGCGCCATGAAACCACAGGTTTGACGTGCTCGCCAAGATCACCGTGGCCAGAAACAACAGCCCCAGCTTGAGCGCCGCAGGCATATCATGAGCGCGCGTTCTAACGGGAGAGGTCAGAGATATCATCACCTTCTCCCAGCTTGGTCATTGCCTCAAGATAGTCGTTCAGAACATCCGGCGCGGCACCGGCACGCGCAATCTGCCCCTTTTCCAACCACAGGACCGTCTCGCAGTCTGCCAGATCCTTGGGGTCATGCGAGATGTGAATTACCGTGCCGCCAAACAGTTGCAGATAGCGGCTTAGCTGCGCTTTCGTGGGCATATCGAGCCCCGCGAAAGGTTCGTCCAGCACCACCACCTTGGGGGACATCGCAACGATGGACATCAGACAGACAAGGTGTTTCTGCCCATGTGAGAGCGTTGAAATCGGCATCTGCGCCCATTGCGATTTCTGGAACCGCGCGAGGATTTCATGGGCGTCGCGTTCGGCCTGCTTTGCTTTGCGCCCGAGTTGCGCAAGGCCAAAGGCGACCTCCTCAAGAACGGTGGGAAAAATGATCTGGTGATCGGGATTTTGAAACAAGATCCCGACTTCTCGTAGCGCCGCGCGGCGATCCCCGAAAACATCGACCCCGTTCAGACGCACCAGCCCGTCCTGCGGCGCAATCAACCCGGCAAGCAGGCGTGCAAAGGTGGATTTCCCTGATCCGTTACGCCCGACAATTCCAAGGCGACGAAACGAGACATCGAGGCTGAGTTGGTTCAGCACGGGGCGCTCTTCGATGCGCACCGAGACATCGGCAAGGGTCAGCTGCGCCTCGGGTGCCTCTTGCATCTGCTTGGCCGTCATGCGGTTCAACGTCATTCTCCCGCCCCAATCCGGGTTTTTCGGTTGCGACACGCTCCCAACGTCATCTGCAACGCATTTCTACGCACCATCTGCCTGCACGCACTGATTTACGCAAGGCTCATCCCGTTTTGACGCCCGATACGCAAGACCGCTCTGCAGACAAGTCCTTGACGCAGAGCCGCACCCGCGACGCCGCTCAAAAGGTTGGCGGCGTGCAGGCGCTGACGATGATACTTTTTTCCGGGCCGACCTGACGAAAGCGATGCGGCGCACGGCTGTCGAAATAATAGGCATCCCCCGGGCCAAGGATTTTGCGTTGTGCACCCACCGTGATCTCGACACGTCCCGCCAGAACAATGCCCCCCTCTTCGCCCTCATGGCCATACATGACCCGGCCCGTATCCGCCCCAAGGTCATAGGTTTCATACAAGATCATCAACGCCCGCCCGAACAGGCTTGACCCGACCTGCTTGAGCGACAACTTGCCCTTGCCAATCTCGCTGAGATCGCCTGCGGCATAAAAGCTGACCTTCTCGCGGTCGGGCTGAAACGCGAAGAATTCCGACAGGCTGATCGGGATGCCGATCAAAACACGGCGCAGCGCCCCGACAGACGGATTCATCTTGCCCGACTCGATCAAGGAGATCGTCGAATTCGGCACCCCGGTCTTCTTGGCCAGCTCGCGTTGCGACAATCCGGCACGCTCGCGCATGAAGCGCAAACGCTGTCCGATCTCGATGTCTTCCTGCGCGGCGTTTGGATTGTTCATTATTCACCATCATAATAATTCCATCCCAATTATTACAGCAAGTTAGCGCACAAAAGAAACAGACTATTTTAGTTCCCTCGACGCTTTATCGTGCAAAGATCGACTCACCGGGCGCTCATGCCTTTCCCAGAGGAACCACCAGATGAAAAACGCAGAGATTTCCAAACGCCGCGATGCCGCCATTTCGGTGGGTGTTGGAATGCAGACTCAAATCTATGTCGAACGCGCCTCTGGGTCAGAAGTCTGGGACGTCGAAGGTCGGCGCTATATCGACTTTGCGGCCGGGATTGCCGTGGTCAACACAGGCCATTGCCACCCCAAGGTGATGGCAGCGGTGCGCACTCAGACCGAGGCGTTCACCCATACCTGCCACCAGGTCCTGCCCTATGAAAACTACATCCGGCTTGCCGAGCGGCTGAATGAAAAAGTGCCGGGCGACTTCGCGAAAAAGACCGTCTTCGTGACCACCGGTGCCGAGGCCGTCGAGAATGCCATCAAGATCGCGCGCGCCGCCACCCGCCGCCCCGCCATCATCGCCTTTGGCGGTGCGTTCCATGGCCGCACGTTCATGGGCATGAGCCTGACCGGCAAGGTTGCCCCCTATAAGAAAAACTTCGGTGCGATGATGCCCGATGTGTATCACGTCCCGTTCCCGATTGAACTGCACGGAACCAGCACCGAAGACACGCTTTCGGGCATTCAAAAGCTGTTCAAGGCTGATCTGGACCCCGATCGCGTGGCTGCAATCATTGTGGAACCCGTTCAGGGCGAAGGCGGCTTCTACCCCGCGCCGGCCGAACTGATGCGCGCCCTGCGTGCGCTATGTGACGAGTATGGCATCCTGATGATTGCCGATGAAATCCAGACCGGCTTTGCGCGCACTGGCAACCTGTTCGCGATGGAGGGCTATGACGTGGTGCCCGACCTCACGACCATGGCCAAGGGTCTTGCGGGCGGTCTGCCGCTGGCGGCGGTCACCGGGCGCGCCGAGATTATGGATGCCGCGCAACCGGGCGGTCTGGGGGGCACCTATGGTGGCAACCCGCTGGGCATCGCTGCGGCCAATGCCGTGCTTGATGTGATCGAGGAAGAAGACCTGTGCAACCGCGCCAACGCGCTGGGGTCTCGCCTGAAACAGCGGCTGAATGAGATCCGTTCGCGGGTGCCCGAAATCGTCGATGTGCGCGGTCCCGGCTTCATGATCGCAGCCGAGTTCAACACCGCAGATGGCTCTGCCCCCAACCCCGAGATGGCCAACGCCATTCGCGCCGAAGCGCTGGAGCGCGGGCTCGTGCTGTTGACCTGCGGTGTGTATGGCAACGTGATCCGTTTCCTTGCACCGCTCACCATCCCTGATGAGGTGTTCGCCGAGGCCATGGATATTCTGGAAGCGTCGATCGACGCCGTGAAAGGTGCCTGACATGACGCTTGATCTCACGCCGCGTGCGTTGTCGCTGAAAGACCCCTCGCTGCTGGAAACGCGGGCCTATGTGAACGGCACGTGGCACGCAGGCGATACCCGCTTTGGCGTTCACGATCCTGCCACCGGCGCGCTGGTGGCGGAGGTTACCGACCTGTCGGTGACCGAGACTGCGGGCGCGATTGACGCCGCCTATGCCGCCGGCCCTGCTTGGGCGGCGCAGACCGGCAAAGAGCGTGGCGCGATCCTGCGGCGCTGGCACGATCTGATAATCGAGAACGCCGATGATCTGGCAACGATCCTGACGGCCGAGATGGGCAAGCCCTGGCCCGAGGCGCGCGGCGAGATCCTGTATGGCGCGTCCTTCATCGAATGGTTCGCCGAAGAGGCCAAACGCGTTTATGGCGATGTCATTCCCGGCCACCAGCGCGATAAACGCATCATGGTGCTCAAGCAGCCCGTGGGGGTTGTCGGCTCGATCACGCCGTGGAACTTCCCCAATGCGATGATCGCGCGCAAAGTTGGCCCGGCGCTGGCGGCAGGCTGCACTTTTGTGGCCCGGCCCTCTGAATTGACCCCGCTTTCCGCGCTGGCAATGGCGGTGCTGGCACATCGCGCGGGCATTCCCGCCGGTGTGTTCAACGTGATCCCATCAACCGACGCCTCGGGCGTGGGCCTTGAGCTTTGCGCCAATCCCAAAGTGCGCAAGATCACCTTTACCGGCTCCACCCGCGTTGGCAAAATCCTGATGGAGCAATGCGCCAGCACAATCAAAAAAATGTCGTTGGAACTGGGCGGCAACGCGCCTTTCATCGTCTTTGATGACGCGGATCTGGACGCGGCGGTCGAAGGCGCAATGATCGCCAAGTTCCGCAATAATGGGCAAACCTGCGTTTGCGCGAACCGCATCTATGTGCAGGCCGGGGTCTATGACGCCTTCGCCGAAAAGCTCAAAATCAAGGTGCGCGATCTGTCCGTGGGCAACGGCTTTGACGAAGGCGTAACCACCGGCCCCCTGATCAACGAGGCCGCAGTCGCGAAAGTCGAAGCGCATATTTCGGATGCTTTGGCAAAAGGCGCCGAGGTGACAACCGGGGGCACGCGCTCTAACTTGGGGGGCACATTCTTTGCGCCGACCGTTATGCGCAACGTGACCCGAGACATGTCCGTCTGTCACGAGGAAACCTTTGGCCCGCTGGCCGCCCTTGTGCCCTTCACGACCGAAAGCGAAGTGATCGCACTGGCCAATGACAGCGAATTCGGGCTTGCTTCGTATTTCTACAGCCGGGATCTGGCGCGTGTGTGGCGCGTGGCCGAAGCCTTGGAAAGCGGGATGGTCGGGGTGAATACCGGCCTGATCTCAACCGAGGTCGCCCCGTTTGGCGGCATCAAGCAATCCGGTCTTGGCCGGGAAGGCTCAAAATACGGGATCGAGGATTTCCTCGAAATCAAGAACGTCTGCATCGGCGGGATCAGCTAAGCGCGCCAAAATAAGACGGCTCGCAAGCGCCTGTACCCCGCGTATCTAGTGGTGCAGGCGCAGCGGCAGATCGGCGCGCGCAACAAAGCCGCGCTCGCGCCCCGGCGCGGGCGATTTTACATCAAATGTGCCGCCCGCGCGCTCCATGATCGCGTGCACAATGGCAAGGCCCAAACCGCTGCCAACTCCCGATCCGGGGGCGCGCTCAAACCGATTGCCAAGCTGGGCCAGCACCTCGGCGGGCAGCGGGTCACAATCATTCTCAACCGATAGCTGACCAGCCTGTGTCAGGCGCACCACCACCGGCGCGCCCGGCGTGCCGTGGCGCAGCGCGTTCTCGATCAGGTTGCGACACAAGATGCCGAAGATGTCGGGATCAAGATCAGAGCGCACCTCAGTCTCGGGCAGCTCAAGCTGAACCGGCGGCGCCCCAGCAAGACGCGCAGTATCATCGGCCATCAAGCGCAGGATCGGGCGCAGATCGCGCATATCCTCATTGCGCAGCTTGCCGCCCTCGGCGCGCGCCAGTTGCATCAACCCCTCGGACAGCCGGGTGAGCCGCTTTAACCCGGCCTCAATCTCGCCAGCACGCGCGGCGCTTGCGGGGTCTGTCGTCTCTGAACGCAGCCGCTGCGTCTGCGCGATGGCCCCGGCCAGCGGCGTGCGCAACTCATGCGCGGCATTGGCCGCAAAATGGCGTTCGGCCTGAAACGCCGCATCCAGCCGGGCCAGCAGCGCGTTCAGCGTCTCGCCCAAAGGCTGCACCTCGGCGGGCAGATCGCGGGTCTCCACCGCAGAAAGATCCGCCGCTCCACGCGCCGCCAAGCGTAACCGGAACCGGCGCAGCGGGGTAAAGCCCAGCCCCAACACCAGCGCAATCGCCCCAAGCGACAACGGAATGATCAGCCCCAGCGGTGCCAATAGACCCATCTGCACCTCATGCGCGGCGTTATCGCGATGCGTGCGCGGTTCGGCGACCGAGATCGTGATGCTGCCGCGCAGCGCTGAATCGGAATAGATTCGCAGCTTGGGCGTGTCGTAAAATCCGGGCCCCGAATAGGGTGGAAACAACGCGGGCTGCGCCATATGCGACTGCAGCAAAACAGTGCCCGACGCATCGCGCACGACATAGGTGAAATGCTCTTCATGGGGGCGAACTATCGGCACGGTCTGCGCCCCCGTCACACCCTCACGGCCAAGGATTTGCCCAACCGCAAGCGGCAAAATCCGTTGCGCAGTCTCTTGCAATGCAGAATCGAACACCTCGTTCATCTCGCCGCGCATCAGCTGCGCTGTCACCAACGCACTCGCGACCCAAAGCAGGGTCACAACCACCCCCACCGCAAGACCCAGCCTGATCTGGAGCGAGTGCGGCCACCTCATCGTCGGCCCAACCGATAGCCAAGCCCGCGTTCGGTCACGATCACACCTGCCCCCAGTTTCTTGCGCAGGCGGCTGACATGTACCTCGACGGTGTTGCTCTCGATCTCGGCGTCAAAGGAATAGAACCGCTCTTCAAGCTGTTTTTTGGACAATAACTGGTCAGGGCGGCTCAGAAAGGCCTCAAACAGCACCCATTCGCGCGCCGTCAGCGCGACCGGATTGCCATCGCGGTAGATCGTGCGCGCCGCCAGATCAATCTCAAGCGGGCCATGCGTGATCGTCGGGTTGGGATTGCCCGCATAGCGGCGCGCAACAGAACCGATACGGGCCGAAAGTTCCTCCAAATCAAAGGGTTTGACCAGATAATCATCCGCGCCCGCATTCAGCCCGTCGATCCGGTCAGACACCTGATCAAGCGCGGTCATGATGATCACCGGGGTGACATCGCCACGCGCACGCAGCTTGCGCAGAAAGCCAATCCCGAGCCCGTCGGGCAGCATCAGATCAAGCAGCACAAGGTCAAAGACCGCCACCGCCATCGCATCGCCCGCCTCATCGAGCCGCTTCATCCAATCGACCGAATGTCCATCGGCTGCGATCTGGTCGCGCACGGCAGAGCCAAGCACGCTATCATCTTCGATTAGCAAAATGCGCATTCAACTCTCCAAGCGGCCGTTACAGGTTATCGTGTGCCAAGCTGACCGCAAGCTGAACCCGACGCGCCCCCCCGCTTCAGGTTGGCGTCAGCTTCATGCGCCACATCAGCGTCAACCGACCTGAATCGGAGCCCTTCATGCCGCGTCTTTTTCGTCTTCGTCGTCTTGCCCTGCCCTTGGTTCTTGCCACGGGCATGGGCACGGCTGCGCTGGCCTCTGAGCATGATTGCCGCGTCCCGATGGCAGATTGGCAACCGATAGCAGCGGTCAATGCGCTGATGCAAAAGCGCGGCCTGACAGTACGCCGTATCAAGATCGACGATGGCTGCTACGAGGTCAAAGCACGTGACGCAAAAGGCAACCGGGTTGAGCTGCGCCTCGATCCCGGCACGTTGCGCGTCTTGGAGCCAGAGCGCCAGGACGACGACTGATCCCGGGCCCGTTCCCCGGGGCAGGGCGCGTCGATTCACCCCCAAGTTAGCGATCGACGCGCCCACCTGACACGAACCTGAAGCGCTGCGGCGCAACGCTTCAGGCTCCTATCAGACTCAGCCCTCATGGTCGGCCCAAGGAAACGCCACAGACAAAGGAAATCGTCCATGAAATCCGCATTTGCCCTTCTCGCCCTGACCGCCGCTGTTGGCACAAGCGTCTTTGGCGCATTGTCCGCAGCCCCGATCCCTGCACCTGATGTCACTGTCACGCGCACGGCGACGCTGATGCAATCGACATCCAGCACAGCTGCGTTGGTAGGGTCTGCACTGGTCGGCTCTGCGCAGGTCGTAACCAGCCCTGCCGCGATTGCCAGCGCACAAACCGACGCGCCCGCCGCCCATATCGTGCTCGCTGATAACGATAGCGACGAGCACTGGTTCAAGAGCCGTAAGAAACATCACGACGATGAAAACGACGACGAAGATGACGATGACGGCGGCATGGGCAGCAAAGCCATGAACCCCGCGCCCGCTGGCACCGCGCCACCGCCCGCGAACGGTTTGTTCAACAACGCCACCCCGCCGCAAGTTCAAGCGAACTGATCGCGCAGCCAGGAGACACCGATGAAAACTCTGTTGACCACTTTGGCGCTGACAACCGCGCTCACCGTGCCCGGTCTCGCCTCTGCGCGCCCTGTCACCTTTAGCACCCAGATGACCGACTATTATGGCAATAACGCCTATTTCGCGATGTATGTGACGAACGCGAATGGGGCCTATGTCGGTAGTCTGTGGATGGCGGGAGGCAATGCGCGCTACTACCGCCACCTCAGCGGCTGGTATCAGGCAACGGGCGGGGATGCCGCGCAAGTTTCGGGCATTACCGGGGCCTCGGTCGGCTCCGGGCGTTCGGTCAAGGTGACGCTTGATCTACAAGATGCGCTGTTTGATGCGGGCTATGTTCTGCATGTCGATGCGGCGGTCGAGAACATGCCCGAAAGCCCCAAGGAAATCGTGGTGCCGTTGAGCAAGGCCAATCTTGGCAAAGCCATTGGCGGGCGCCGCTACATCAAGAGCCTGACCATTACCGAGTGACCCAGAGGATATCGCATGTTGCGTCTAACCCACCGCTGGCCCGGTCTGATCGCGGCCCTGCTTGTGATTGTCGTGTCGCTCAGCGGGGCCGCGCTTTCGGTCTTTCCCGCGCTTGATCATCTGAGCGCCCCTCAGGCTTCAGCGAATTTGACGGTCGCGGCGCTGACCCAACAGGTCGCGGCCAATCATCCGGGGCTTGAGCAGATCCGGCGCACGCCATCGGGCCAGATCGAGGCCTATTGGTTCAAGGCAGGTGCACCGGGTGCGGCCGTAATCGACCCGGCAACGGGCAAGGATGCCGGGTCAGCCGATCCGTCGCGGGTGGAGCTGTGGCTGACCGATCTGCATCGCTCGCTGTTTCTGGGCAATGCCGGGCGGTGGATAACGGCGGCGGGCGCGGTGGCAATGCTGGTGCTGACGCTGTCGGGCGCGGCGCTGGTGGCGCGCCGGATGGGCGGCTGGCGGCGTTGGTTCGGGCCCACCCGTGGCCCGTGGCCCGGACGCATCCATGTGGAACTGGCGCGCTTTGCGGTCGGGGGCTTGGTGCTGTCCTCGCTGACGGCGCTCTGGCTGACCGCGCTGACGTTTTCGATGATCCCCGATGACAGCGCGCTGCCCAGTTTTGCCAGCGCCACGCCGGGGGTTACCGCGCTGCCGGTTGCGCAAATACCGATCCTAGCAAGCACAAAGGTTTCCGCGCTGGAAAAACTCTCGCTGCCCTCGCCCAGTGATCCCACCGATGTCTATACTCTCAAGACGGATGGTGGCACCGCATTGGTCGATCCGGGCACGGGCAAGGTGCTGTCTTCGGCCACGCCCGGCATCTGGACGCGCATTTCCAACATTATCATGTTGTTGCACACCGGGCGCGGCGCATCTGTGCTGGGGCTGATCCTTGGCCTGATGGCGCTGAACGTGCCGACGCTTGCGCTGACAGGGGTCGTGCAATGGCTGGCACAGCGCGGCAAGGCCAGCCGGATCAAGGGCAACACAGCCGCAGGCAGCGCCGAGACGGTCGTGCTTGTCGCCTCGGAAGGAGGCACAAGCTGGGGGTTTGCGCGCACCCTGCGCGACGCGCTCAAGGCGCAGCGTCAGGGCGTCCACGTCGCCCCGCTGAGCCAGTTTGACCCGAAACGCTATAGCCACGCCAAACGCTTCATCATCTTGGCCGCAACCTATGGCGAGGGCGCCCCCCCAAGTGCGGCACGCGGCGTGATCGAGCGGATCCGCGCATTGCCTGCAGCCCCGCACGCGCCGCTCACCATCCTGGGCTTTGGCGATCGCTCTTTTCCGCAGTTTTGCGGCTTTGCGCAGGATTTGGCGCGCGCGGCGCAAGATATCGGCTGGCCCGAGTTTCTCCCCTTGGCCACGGTGGACCGCCAATCGCCGCAAGATTTCGCGCGTTGGGGGCATGATCTTGGCGCGGCCCTTGGTCTGCCGCTTGAGCTGTCGCATCTTCCCGAAGTACCGCGCACCGAGGCGCTGCGCCTGATCCAGCGGCGCGATTACGGCAAGGCCGTGGGCGCCCCCACCGCCATTCTGCGCTTTGCCCTGCCCCCGCGCAGCCTGTGGCAACGCCTGACCTCTCAGGGGTTTGCCCGGTTCGAGGCGGGCGATCTGTTGGGCATTGTGCCGCAAGGCTCGACCGTGCCACGGTTTTATTCGCTGGCGTCATCGCGCGCGGATGGGTTCATCGAGATTTGCGTGCGCCAGCATGAGGGCGGGCTGTGCTCGGGGCAGTTGACGACGATGACCTCGGGCGAGAGTGTCGCCGCCTTCTTGCGCCGCAACCCCGATTTCCGCCCCGCCCCCGGACGCGCCCCCGTGATCTTGATCGGCGCGGGCACCGGGATTGGCCCCTTGGCCGGATTCGTGCGCGCCAATCACAAGCGCCGCCCGATGCATCTGTTCTTTGGCGCACGCACGCCAACCAGCGATCTGCTTTATGATGAGGAACTGCTCAACTGGCAGAGCGCGGGGCAGCTTGCGACCCTGACAACCGCCTATTCCCGCCAAGAGCCGCACCACTATGTGCAAGACAGCCTAAAAATCAACGCCGGGCGCATACTGCAACTGCTGACGGGCGGCGCGCAGATTATGGTGTGCGGTGGGCGCGAAATGGCGGCGGGCGTGCGCGAAACCCTAGCCGAAATGCTGTCCGCGAGCGGGCAAAGCCCCGCCACTCTCAAAGCCGAGGGACGATATGCCGAAGACGTCTACTAAAGACCGATTTGCGCTGAACGGTGCCACGATGGGCACGCGCTGGTCGGTCGTGCTGCCTGCAGCCCCCGAGGATCGCGATGGGCTGCAAGACGCGCTGCAGCAGGCGGTTGCGCAGGTCGATGCGCAAATGTCGACATGGCGCGCTGAGAGCGATCTGATGCGCCTGAACGCGGCCCCCCTTGGGTCATGGGTGGACCTGCCCGCGCAACTGTTGGCGGTTCTGGACACGGCGCTACAGATCGGGCGGCTCAGCGATGGCGCATTCGAGATCGCGATGGGCGATGCAATTGCCGCGTGGGGCTTTGGCCCCGCCCCGGCAGACGCGCAGGCAATCCGCGCCGCATTGGCGCGCAAACGCCAGCCAAGTTTCACCACGCTGGAGTTGGATTGCGCCAATCTGCGCGCACGCAAACATGGCGAGATGACGCTGGATCTGTCGGGCATCGCCAAGGGCTATGGTGTGGACCGGTTGACCGAGGTGCTGGGCGCGCAGGGCATTCCCAACGCGCTGGCCGCGATCGACGGCGAATTGCGCGCGCTTGGGAATGGCCCCAAGGGGCGCGGCTGGAGCGTGGCGCTGGAACGTCCCGACCCGGACATCCGCGCCATGCATTCCGTCTTTGAACTGTGCGACACGGCGATTGCGACCTCGGGCGACTACCGCCACTGGGTGCAGGTCGGTGCGCAGCGGTTGGGCCACACGATGGACCCCGCGCGCGGCGCGCCGCTGATCGACGGCCCCGCCTCGGTTACCGTTCTGGCACCAAGCTGCGTCGAGGCCGATGCACTGGCCAGCGCGTTCATGGTCCTGGGCGAGGCCGCAGGGCGCGACCTGGCTGATCGATTGGGTGTTGAGGCCGTGTTCTTGTCAGAAAAAGACCGCTCCAAGACGGACCATTCCGACACGCGGGAAGGAAACCAACGAAAATCCAGCGGCCGGCGGCCGGCGGCCGGGAATAGGGTAAGATGACGTCGAAAAGGGATAACTCCCTCGTCGCCTTGGGATTTCGTGTGGCAGGACGATGCCGTGCAAATTCAAAGCAGCGTGGTTCGACCACCCAACAACGACAGTCATGAACGCCCACTATCCGTTGCGACAGCCACGTCCTGAGGATGCTGAAAGGACCGCAAGACGCCTACCTCGACTTTGAGGGGGGAGGTGTCTGAGATTGATACTATCTTCACATCGCCTCCCCCCGGTCAAGCTGCCCATCACGCAGATGGAAGACCTTGTCAAAACGGTCGTAGATCTTCTCGTCATGGGTCACGGCGATGATGCAGGCATAATGCTCGGCGGCAAGTTTGCGCAGCAAATCCATCACGATTCCCGCGCGCTTGCTGTCAAGTGCGGCCGTGGGCTCATCGGCCAGAATGATGCGCGGGCTATTGGCCAAGGCACGCGCGATCGCCACGCGTTGCGCCTCGCCGCCTGACAGAAGGGCTGGCATGGCATCCTTGCGATGTCCCACCTCCAGATAGTCGAGCAATTCAAGGGCGCGCCTTTGGGCCTCGGCTGAGGATTTGCCCGCCAGCTTCAACACCAGAGCCACGTTGTCTTGCGCGTGCAGGAAGGGCAGCAAATTGTGGAACTGAAAGATAAACCCGATCTTGTCGAGCCGAAGCTTGCGCAAATCTCCGCGCAGCCAACGGTCATCATACACCAGCTCGTCATCCAGAATGACCTTGCCCGCACTCGGGTCGATGATGCAGCCGATGATATTCAACAGCGTCGTCTTGCCCGATCCCGAAGGCCCCAGCAGCGCCACCACCTCGCCCGCATGCACCGACAGATCAACACTTTTCAAAGCGTCAACACGTGCATCACCTTCGCCATAGTGCTTGGAGACATTCGCAACATTAACGATCACGCGGCGCGTATCCACGGTCATCCCCCTACCCTCCGATCGCCGTTGCCGGATCAACCTTAAGCGCGGCACGCACGCCAAGGCCACTTGCCGCGATGCATACCACCAGAATGATTCCGGCAAGGGCCGCAGCGTTGATCGGTTCCAGCACGACGCGGCGTGGAAAGTAGTCTTTGACAAGCAATATGAGGACCAAGCCAAAGCTCCAGCCGACCGCGCCAAGCGCCACAGATTGCTGCACGATCAAGCCCACGATGGTGCGATCAGGCGCTCCTATCAGCTTCAACGTCGCGATTTGTTTGAGCTTTTCCATCGTCATGGTGTAAATAATCAGCGCAATCACCACGGCTGAAACCGTCAGAAGAATACCCAGAAACAAGCCGATCTGACGCTTTGCGCGGTCCACCACAGAGAGCAGCAAAATGGATTCCTGATCGCCTTGGGTCAGCGCCGAGAGATGTTTCCACTGACGCACTGTTTGCGCCACGGCTTGGGGGTCTGCGTCGGGTTCCAACTTGGCAATGACCGCCGCGACATTGTCTTGCGTTTTGAAAACGCCCTGATCGCGCGCGACCTGCACGCGTTGCGCAGCAGGGGCCAGTTGCGTTTGCAGCACCTGCGCATCACGCAACGTGATGAACACTGCCGGATCGCCCCCTGAATTCATCGTGTCTTTGACCAGCCCGACCACAGTAAACGGGTTCCGCCCCAGCCGGATCACATCGCCCACCTTCAGGCCGGATTTGTCATCGGCGACGATCTCGAAATGAGACTTCTCAATCGATCGCCCCTCAGAAATGACCTCGGGGCCGCCGGGATAACCTGGCTCATACCCAATGACATAAAGCCGCAACGTGTCCCCCCGGAAGGGTGCCTCGACGGTCTGATAGGTCAGACTGCCCGCCGCCGCCACGCCATGCAGTCGCGCAATGGCATTGCGTGTTTCACTGGGAATACTGGACGCCTCGGCAAACGGCCCCTGCGTGCCAGCCTCAACGACCCAAAGATCCGCTTTGGGTGCCTTCACGATATTGAGCGCATCTGCAACCAGACCGTTGTAGATGCCGATCATTGCCAGCACGACCGCCATCAAAAGGCTCAGCCCCAAACAGGTCAGAACGAAACGGAAAAGGTTGTGACGCACGTCACGATACGCAAGGTTCATGACGCATCCCCTTCAGCGACGCGCACCAAGCGGCCCTCTGACAAGCCTTTGAGCGGTCTTATGATGGCGCGTGCGCCCTCGGGGAGTTCGCTGAGCAACTCGACGCGCGCATCCTCGGTGCGGTGTCCGAAGCTGGCGCTCACCTGATGCGCGCGGCCATCTTGCGCAATCCAGAGACGCCCGGTGTCGCCGTCAAACCCGGTTATCGCGATCTCAGGGATCAGCAATGCCTCGGCCAGTTTGGCAACCGTGATCTGCACTTCTGCCTGCTCTCCGAGAAAGACTTGCGTGGGACATTGCTCACATGAGATCCAGACCCGGCGTTCTTCGTTCACACGGTCGCTTTCGATACCGATCCGCGCGATTTTTCCGTGAAACACCTGATGGGGCAGCGAACGCAACCGCACGTCAGCGCTTTGTCCGATGGCCAGCGCCCCGGCGCGGGCCTCATCCACATAGGCGAGCGTCCAAACGGTTGCAGGATCCATCAAGGTAAAGATCGGCTCACCGGCATTGACCACGGTTCCCGCCTCGGCATGACGTTCGACGACGACCCCATCGAAGGGGGCCCGTAGCTCGTGTTGATCAAGCAACACCCGTTCGTATTGCAGGGCAGCTTTGGCGTCATTAAGCAACGAGCGCGCGACTTCGATGTCGCTTTGCGCGACCGTCAAATCGGCTGCCGCCACCGCCACATCGCTTTGTGACTCCTCGGCGGCTTGGGTCGAAACTGTGCTGCGTCCAACTAGGGCCTGCTGACGCGCATTCGTCGCCTCGCGCTGAGTGAGGATCGCGCGTGCGCGGATCTCATTCGCCTCCGCCTTGCCAAGCGTGGCGGCAGCCGCCGCGACTGCGGCCTCTGCGCGCGCAACTCTCGCTTGTTGTTCCTCGGAGCTCAGACGGGCCAGAACTTGTCCGGCTGCGACGCTATCCCCATTATCGGCGTAAAGCTGGGTCAATGCTGCGCCCACCTCAAAGCCCAAATCCGAAACGATCCGCGCCTCAATCGTGCCCAAGCCGTAGACCCGCACGGGCACGTCTTTTTCGACATTGGCGGCAGTGACGCTGATCGGGCGTTCGGTCAAGATGAACCATCCGGCGAAAACGAGGACTGCGGCAATCGCGAGCCCTAAAATCCTGCGACGCGTCATTGGGACACCTCAGCTTGTGTGTTTCGCAAAAGGCCCAACTGCGCATCCAGCAAGCGCCGCCCCTCTGGTACCAAGGCGAAATCGCGTTTTCCCAACGTCCAGCGGATCGTCAGGCCCTGCACCAAAGAAATCAGCAAAAGCGCCCCATCCTTGGGCGACAAAGCAGGATTGAAGACACCCGCCGCCTGCCCCGCAAGCAGTTCAGTTTGCAGCAACCCAATCAGTTGGGTCATCAACCCCTGAACTGAAGTGCGCAAACTGTCGTTCTCAACCTGCAGTTCGCGCGAAAACAGAATCGATGGAATGGCGGGCATCGCCTCGATCTGGCGCAACTGCACGAGGATCAAAGCTTTGATGCGCGATATCGGATCGTCGGACGACACCAACGCCTCGGCCCACGCCGTGGTCAGGTGATCTGAAATCATCTCGGCCACTGCCAGCCACAGGTCTTGCTTGGTCGCGAAATGGCGAAAGATCGCGGGCTGCGTAACACCGACAGCATCGGCGACGGATTGCGTGGTCAGACGGTCGGGGCCTAATTCATCTGCAAGGCGCAGCATGGCGGTCACGATCTCAGATTTGCGTTCATTTGCGGACTTGCGCACGAGCATGGGGTACCGCCCTCCACTAGTTAGTTATTACTCACTTACTAAGTGGCGAAATCCAATCTGAATGTCAAGGGGAGCTTTGATGTAGAGATTGCGTTGAGGGGGTGAAGGCCTGCGACTGACAAACAGGGCGTGGTTATATTGCACGCGTTAAGAGGCCCGCGAACAATTGCACCGAAACGGCTAACGGACGATGCGTGAGAGTGATCCGCGATCAGGTCAGATTTGATCCAGTTTCAGCCGTTAAATCGTCATCTGCTCTGTGCGCCCCTCCGAAATCGCTATCGCCTGGAAGCCGTCGAGCCAATGACACAGCGCGCCCATCTCAGGGGCTAATGCTTGCGCATAACCATCTGCAAACTGCGCGAATGCGGCCTCGTTCAGCCCATTCAATCCGGTCAAGATCGGAATGCCCAACGCCACCGCTTCGGCCATAACCGCGCGAAACCCACGTCCCTCGGCCTCCATCTTCCCAAATTTATTAATGATGAGAACATCCGCCCCCTCAAGCCTGTCAGAGACCGCATGCACAGCCGTTTCCAGTGCGGCCGGATTAAGCCGGCAGCCACGCGACCCAGCCCCAAGCGCCTGCGAGATCCGCAACACTGGCCCATCAGGCAGCACCTGAATATCCATGTCGCAGGCATGCGATTTCGCGCGTTCGGTATTGATCTGAACCGTGCCACAGACCCGCAACCCTGAAGCGATCAAATGCTGCGCAAACCGGCTGAGCAGCAAATCCGCGTCACCTCTGCCGGGGCAACTGACCGTTGCAATCGGAAACATCACAGGCGTCCTTTCCATTTTTCGCATCGCGGCATCCGCTCAGCCCTCTGGCGCATCCGAGAAGACGCTCGCGCGGGTGATCGTGCAGTCAAGATCGCTCAGCACCCCGTCCTTGAGCCCGTAAATCAGCCCGTGCACCTTGACCCCGTGACCCGCCGCCCAAGCGCGTTGCAGGATCGGGGTTTCGGCGATACGGCGCACACCCTCGACCACGTTCAGCTCGGCCAAGCGATCGCGGCGCGCCTCGATATCGGGCAGCTGCCCAAGATCAATCGCGTAAGCCCGCGCCAAGCGTCGGATCGGTTCCAGCCAGTGATCGGTCAACCCGCCCAGCATGTCCTCAGTGGCCGCGCGCACGCCTCCGCACCCGTAATGGCCACACACAATGACCTCACGGATATGCAGCGATTCAACCGCAAACTCCAGCGCGCTGAGCAGGTTCATGTCGCTGGAGTGAACGATATTGGCGACATTGCGCTGCACGAACACCTCGCCCGGATCAAGCCCCGCCACGACATTTGCAGGCACCCGACTATCCGAACAACCGATCCAGAAAAATTCCGGGTTTTGCCGAGAAGCAAGGCGATCAAAATAGCCCGGCTCCTCGGCTTTTCGCTGTTGCGACCAAACGCGGTTGCGCGAGAACAGGTCACTCAGCATGCCTCACCCCGTGCGCAATTCTGCACCCGAAATTTCGGCTGCGGCGGCCAATTCAGCAATGAAATCGCGCGCGCCAACAGTCCAGGCGGCCTTTTCCATCGCCTCGGCAATGCGCGGACGCACCGCGTCATAGGGCAACGGCACGCCCTCGGCTGCGGCATCAAGACGGATGATATGCCAGCCAAAGCGACTAAGAACCGGCTCGGCGGTGATTTCGCCCACGTTCAGGCGGCGCAGCACTGCCTCGAATTCGGGCACGGTATCGCCCGGCCCAAGCTGCCCCAAAAACCCGCCTTCGCCGCGCGAAGAACAATCACTGTTTTCCTTCGCCACATGCGCAAAGCTTTTGGGTTTGGCGATGACCTTTGCCGCCAGATCGCGCGCACGCTTTTCAGCAATGTCACGGATGTCCTCGTGGCGCGGATCGCAGGCCACCAGAATATGGGCCGCCTCCCACAGCGGGGGCGCACGAAAGCGCGTTGGGTCGCGCTCCCATTCAAGGCGGATCGTGTCTTCGTCGGGGGCGGGCACGTCAATTGCCGCCTCCAGAAGACCGCGGATCAGCGCCTCGTCCTCGGTTTCGGTCTGACCGGGGCCGACCTCTTGGGGATCGGGATCGATCCCGCGCCGCGCCGCCTCTTGAAGTAGCAGCGCGCGCACTGCCAGCGCATTGGCCGCCTTGCGCCACGCGATGCCGGGCTTATCGCGCGGCCCCTCGTGGTTCTGGGTTTCGGCGGCAATCGCGGTCGAGGGAATGATCTGACCATTCACCACGACATCGGGAAACAGTGGCTTGTTCATGGCTTTACTCCGCCGCTGAGGGCCGTTTGGCCGCCGCAATACGCGCTTGCGTGATATCCGAGTCAGAGCGCGGCGGCAGCGGTTTGGTGCGACGCGACCGCACGATTTGATAGCCCGGGCGCAAGAAATAACGCATCGGCGCAAAGAACCCCGAGGCGATATGAACGAGCCGCGTAAACGGGACCAGCAGGAAGATCGTCAACCCCATGAAGATATGCAGCTTGAAGATAATCGACACGCTGGAAATCTGATCCACAGGAACGGGGTGAAAGATCACAATGCCCTGCGCCCAATGCATGAACTTGACCATTTCTTCGCCATCAAGATGCTGCGCGGAGATAAAGATCGTGAACAGCCCCAAAAGCAGCTGCGCCAGCAACAGCCCCAAGATGGCGATATCGGCAAACGAAGAGTTGATACGAATGCGCGGATCGGTCCAGCGACGGTGAAACAGCATGGCACCGCCAATGATCGCCGCGAGACCCGCAACACCCCCGACAACCATCGCAAGGATCTGCTTGGCTTCGTGACTGACACCCAAGGCGGCAAGCAATGGCAGCGGCGTGAAAAGCCCTACGAGATGGCCAAAAAAGATCGTCAGGATGCCGACATGGAACAGGATCGAGCCGATTCGGAACTGTTTGCCGCGCAGCAACTGGCTCGATGAGCTTTTCCAGGTGAAAGGGTCACGGTCATAGCGCGCGATCGAGCCGAGAAACAGCACCGACAACGCGATATAGGGATAGATCAAGAAGAGAAACGTATTCATCTGAGCCTCCGTTATTCAGCCGCGGTATCGGCCGGGCGGGGTTTGGGTGTGTCCATCTGCGCAAGCATGTCGCGCACCTGCGGGCAGCCTGAATTCGGATCGGGGCCAAAGGTGACTTCGGTCTCTTCCCAAATCTTGTCGAGCGCCTCCAGATCGGTCGGGTCCGGATCAGGCCGCGCGAGAATCTCGGCAACCGCGTCTTCGTCGACCTCAGCCTTGGCAAGCTGCACCAATGCCGTAAAGACTCCGGCATAAGTGCTTTGCCGTTGCTCAAGGCGCTGCGCCACTGCGGCCAAGATATGGGCCGCATCCGCCAGCATATCGCGCGCCTCCCCGGCGGCGCGGGTCGCAAGGAATTCCAGCAGCACTGGCAGGTGGTCGGGCAACTCGGTCGTTGCCGGTTCAAAGCCAGCGGCGCGGTAGGTTTCCAGCAGATCGACCATCGCGCCGCCGCGATCACGGCTTTCACCGTGAACATGCTCAAAGAGGTTGAGCGACAAGCTTTTCGAGCGATCGAACAGCATCACGAACTCTTCCTCCAGATCAAAGAGATCGCGCGTCGCGAGGGCATCGACCAGTGGGCGCAAATCCCTGCGCGCCGCTGCGGTCAGCCGGGTCTCGGCGGCCAAAACACCGCCGATTTCCGACATCGCGCCTTGCAACTCGGCCGTGGGGTAGCACAGCAAAAGCGACAGCGCCTTGAGTGTGCGATCTTGTAAAACGGCGTCCATCATTGCACCTCCTGGGGCATTTTCAGCGGTCGTTTCTGGCCGCCAAACAGCGAGCCTTTCGACATCCCCGTCGAGCAGCTGTTGCAATCGGTAAAGCCCTCGCCGGTGCGAATGTCATAGGCGACCTCGACCTGTTCGCGATGCGTGGTCGGGATCACGAAGCGATCCTCGTAATCGGCAAGCGCCATGATTTTATACATGTCCTCGATCATCGCCGGAGATAGCCCGACACGCGCGGCGATCCCTTCGTCGATCACCCCATCCACGGTCTTGGCACGCATATAGGCGCGCATCGCCAGCATCCGTTCAAGCGCAGTGGCAATCGGCTCTTCGTCGCCCGCCGTCAGCATATTGGCGAGGTAGCGCAGCGGGATGCGCAGGTTGCGCACATCGGGCATCGCCCCATCCATGCCGATCGCCCCAGCCTCTGCCGCGTTCTGGATCGGCGAGAGCGGCGGGATATACCAAACCATCGGCAGCGTGCGATATTCGGGATGCAGCGGGAAGGCGACCTTCCAGTCCATCGCCATCTTCCAGATCGGGCTGGCTTGGGCGGATTTGATCCACTCTTCGGGCACACCATCGGCACGCGCCGCCTCGATCACCACCGGATCGCTGGGATCAAGGAACACCCCGAGCTGCGCGTTGTAGAGTTGGTTCTCTTCAGGTGCGTTGGCCGCTTCTTCGATCTTGTCGGCGTCATACAACATCACGCCAAGATAGCGGATGCGCCCGACGCAGGTTTCCGAGCACACGGTCGGATTGCCCGATTCAATGCGCGGATAGCACAGCGTGCATTTCTCGGATTTGCCAGTCGACCAGTTGTAATAGACCTTCTTGTAGGGGCAGCCGGACACACACATCCGCCAGCCACGGCATTTCTCTTGGTCGATCAGCACGATGCCATCTTCCTCGCGCTTGTAGATCGCGCCGGAAGGACAGGACGCCGCGCAAGCCGGGTTGAGGCAATGCTCACACAGGCGCGGCAAATACATCATGAAGGTGTTTTCGTATTCTCCGTAGATCTCTTTTTGGATGCCCTCGAAGTTGTAATCCCCCGAGCGTTTGGAAAATTCGCCACCCAGAATTTCTTCCCAGTTCGGCCCCTTCTCGATCTTCTCCATCCGCTCGCCGGTGATCTTGGAACGCGGGCGCGCGGTCGGAAACGCCTTCATTTCGGGGGCGTTGGCCAGATGCTCGTAGTCGAAATCGAACGGTTCATAATAGTCGTCGATTTCAGGCAGATCGGGGTTGGCAAAGATATTCGCCACGATCCGCCATTTCGAGCCCTGCCGCGGGATCAACTTGCCGCTGCGGGTGCGTTTCCAGCCGCCATTCCAGCGTTTCTGGTTCTCCCAATCGGTCGGAT
This sequence comes from Thioclava arctica, assembly GCF_040892615.1. Lineage (NCBI taxonomy): Bacteria > Pseudomonadati > Pseudomonadota > Alphaproteobacteria > Rhodobacterales > Paracoccaceae > Thioclava > Thioclava arctica. The sequence goes on along the minus strand of NZ_JBFRYC010000005.1, from coordinate 143,859 downwards.
AGCCAAGCCCGGGCTTGGTTTCCACGTTGTTGAACCACGCGTATTCAACGCCATCGCGGCTGGTCCAGACGTTCTTGCAGGTCACAGAGCAGGTGTGGCACCCGATGCATTTATCGAGGTTCAGCACCATGCCGATTTGTGCGCGTACTCTCATTGGGCCGCCTCCTGGGTAGCGGGCTCGTCAAGCCAGTCGACTTTGTGCATTTTGCGGACGATGACGAATTCGTCGCGGTTGGCGCCGACGGTGCCATAGTAGTTGAAGCCATAGGAAAGCTGGGCATAGCCGCCGATCATGTGGGTCGGTTTGAGCGTGGTGCGGGTGACCGAGTTGTGGATCCCCCCACGCAGCCCGGTCTTCTGCGATCCCGGCGTATTCATGATCTTTTCTTGCGCGTGATACATGAAGACCGAGCCTTCCTTGATCCGCTGCGACACCACCGCCCGCGCCGTCAGCGCACCGTTGGCGTTGTAGGCCTCGATCCAGTCGTTATCGACAATTCCCGCCTTGGCGGCATCGATTTCCGAAATCCAGACCACCGGCCCGCCACGGTTCAGCGTCAGCATCAGCAGGTTGTCGGTATAGGTCGAGTGGATGCCCCATTTCTGGTGCGGCGTGATGAAGTTCAGCACGACATGCTTTTCATCGCCGTCGATCACGTCCTTGGTCACCGTTTTCAGATCAACCGGCGGGCGATAAGACACGAAACCCTCACCAAACGCGCGCATCCACAGGTGATCCTGATACAGTTGCTGGCGACCCGACAGGGTGCGCCACGGGATCAGCTCATGCACGTTGGTATAACCAGCATTATAGCAGACCTCGTCGCTCTCGATGCCTGACCATGTCGGTGACGAGATGATCTTGCGCGGCTGAGCGGCGATGTCGCGGAACCGGATCTTGACGTGTTCCTGCCCCTTCGCAAGATGGGCGTGTTCACGACCCGTGGGTTTCTCAAGCTCTCCCCACGCTTTCACGGCAACGTCGCCATTGGTCTCGGGCGCGAGCATCAAGATCATTTCAGCTGCATCAATATCGGTAACAATCTTGGGGCAGCCTTTCGCGGGACCATCCTCCCAGACACCGTTGAGTTGGCGCAGTTCTTCGACCTCGTGCTTGGTATCCCAGCCGATGCCCTTGCCGCCATTGCCCAGCTTGTCGAGCAACGGGCCAACGGCGATGTAGCGGTCATAGATCGCGGTATAGTCGCGTTCGACCGTGACATAATTGGGCGCGGTTTTGCCCGGCAGCATCTCACACTCGCCCTTCTTCCAATCCAGCACGTCGGACTGGGCCAACTCGCCCGCCGTGTCATGCAGGATCGGGGCCTGAACGATATCGGTCTCAACACCGAGCACACCTTTCGAAACCTCTTGGAACTTCTTGGCGATCGCCTTGAAGATTTCCCAATCCGATTTCGACTCGTAGGCCGGGTCCACCGCCGCCTGAAGCGGGTGAATAAACGGGTGCATATCCGAGGTGTTGAGGTCGTTCTTCTCATACCAGCTTGCCGTGGGCAGCACGACATCGGAATAGACCGCCGTGGTGGACATCCGGAAGTCGATGCACACCAGCAGGTCCAGTTTCCCCTCGGGGGCCTTGTCGTGCCAAGCGACCTCTTTGGGCTTGGCGCGGCCTTCTTCGCCCAGATCCTTGCCCATGATGCCACTATCGGTGCCCAGCAGGTGTTTCACGAAATATTCGTGTCCCTTGCCGGAGGACCCCAGCAAGTTGGAACGCCAGACATAAAGGTTGCGCATCCAGTTCTCGGGCGCATCCGGGTCTTCGCACGACATCTGCAATTCGCCCGATTTCAGCTTGTCGACCACATACTCTTTGGGATCGACACCCGCGGCTTTCGCAGCCTTCGCAACCTCTAGCGGGTTGGTCTTGAGCTGGGGTGCCGAGGGCAGCCAGCCCATGCGTTCTGCGCGCACGTTGTAATCGATCAGCGAGATGTTCCAATCGCCCTCAGGCGCGGTCGGCGAGAGGATTTCACTCGCGCTCAACGTCTCATAACGCCACTGATCGGAATGGGCGTAAAACGCCGAAGTGCCGTTCATCTGGCGCGGCGGGCGTGACCAATCCAGCGCGAAGGCCAGCGGCAACCAACCCGTCTGCGGGCGCAGCTTTTCCTGACCCACATAGTGGCTCCAGCCGCCACCTTCCTGGCCAACACAACCGCACATCACCAGCATGTTGATGATGCCGCGATAGGCCATGTCCATGTGATACCAGTGGTTGATACCGGCCCCAAGGATCACCATCGACTTGCCATTTGTCTTCTCGGCGTTGCCCGCGAATTCACGCGCGACGGCGATGATCTTTTCGGCCTTTACGCCGGTGATCTTCTCGGCCCATTTCGGGGTGTAAGGGAGATCCTCGTTGAAATCATGGCTGACCCATTTGCCTCCCAAGCCACGGTCCAGACCGTAATTGGCGCAAAGCAGGTCGAACACCGTGGCCACCATCGCCTCGCGGCCATCCGCCAACGTGACGCGGCGCACAGGCACATTGCGAGTCAGCACCTCGGGGTGTTCGCATTTGACAAAGTTCTCGCTGGCCGCGCCGCCGAAATAGGGGAAATCGACGCCGACGACGGCATCGTGTTGGCCCTCAAGAATTTGGCTGAGCTGCAACTTTACGTTGGCTTTATCCGCACGCTCCTCAAGGTTCCACTTGCCCTCTTCGCCCCAGCGAAACCCGATCGAGCCATTGGGCGCAATCATCTGGCCGCTGGTCTCATCATAGGCGACCGTTTTCCATTCGGGATTGTTCGCCTCGCCCAGCCCGTCTGCCAGATCAGAGGCGCGCAATTGCTTGCCGGGGATAAGCCGGTCACCTTTTTTGTCCAACACCACCAGCATCGGCATGTCGGAATAGCGCCGCACGTAATCTTCGAAATACTCGGTCTGACGATCAAGGTGATACTCACGCAAGATCACATGGCCCATTGCCATCGCCAGCGCGCTATCGGTGCCCTGTTTCGGGTTCAGCCAGATATCGCCGAATTTCGACGCTTCGGAATAGTCGGGGCAGATCACCGCTGACTTGGTGCCGCGATAACGCGCTTCGGTGTAGAAATGCGCGTCCGGCGTGCGGGTCTGAGGCACGTTCGACCCCCAGATCAGCAAGAAGCCCGCGTTGAACCAATCGGCTGATTCCGGCACGTCGGTCTGCTCGCCCCAAGTCTGCGGGCTGGCTGGCGGTAGGTCGCAATACCAGTCGTAAAACGACAGCACCGAGCCGCCCATCAGCGACAGATAACGCGCGCCCGCCGCATAAGACACCATCGACATTGCCGGGATCGGTGAGAACCCGAACACCCGGTCGGGGCCGTATTTCTTGGCGGTGTAGGCGTTGGCGGCGGCGGCGATTTCGGTCGCCTCATCCCAGCTTGCGCGCACGAACCCGCCCTTGCCGCGGGTCTTGGTGTATTCCGCACGCAGGATCGGATCGCTTTGGATCGCCTCCCAGGCCGCAATCGGGGCCAATGTCTTGCGCTTCTCGCGCCACATCCGCATCAGGCGACCGCGCACCATCGGGTGCTTGAGACGTGCCGCACTATAAAGATACCAGCTATAGCTTGCCCCGCGCGAGCAACCGCGCGGTTCATGGTTGGGCAAGCCGGGGCGAGTGCGCGGATAATCGGTCTGTTGCGTCTCCCAAGTGACGATCCCGGATTTCACGTAGATCTTCCAGCTACACGACCCGGTGCAGTTCACACCATGCGTCGAGCGCACGATTTTGTCGTGCCGCCAGCGGTTGCGATACGTGTCCTCCCAGTCGCGGTTTTCGCGCGTGACCTGGCCGTGACCATTGGAAAATTGCTCCAGTTCGCTGGACTGGAAAAAGTTCAATCTATCGAGCAGGTTGCTCATATCTCGTCTCCTCGGGAACAGGATAAGGGCGCGCGCCACGAGACGCCGGGGCGCGCGTCACAGGATGTCAGCAGGGAACCGGGGCGCCCTTGCGGCTGTAAAAGAACCAGGTCACCACCACGCAGATCGCGTAGAAGATCATAAAGCCCCACAGCGCGGCGTTGGGCGCGCCCGTGTAATCGATCGAAATGCCGTAGGCCTTGGGGATGAAAAAGGCGCCATAGGCCGCGATTGCGGAGGTGAAGGCGATGATCCCTGCGCTCTCCATTTCAGACTGCTTCAACGTAGCCTTCGGATCGAGCCCGGGGTTCAAGCGCGGCACTTCTTGGCGCATGATCGTGGGGATCATCTGGAAGGTCGAGGCGTTGCCCACACCCGTCAGGAAGAACAGCACCATGAAGCAGGCAAAGAAGCCCCAGAAATTCCCGGCATCCGCGCCAGAGGGCAGGAATTGCATCACACCCCAGACCGCAATGATCATTCCCATAAAGGTCCACAGCGTGACGCGCCCGCCGCCGAAACGGTCGGAAATCCAGCCCGTGCCCGAGCGGCTTAGCGCACCGACAAGCGGACCGAGGAACGCGTATTGCAGCACGTTCACATCGGGAAACTGAGTCTTCATCAGCAGCGGGAAGCCCGCCGAATAGCCGATGAAGCTGCCGAATGTCCCGGTGTAGAGAAACGACATCACCCAGTTATGGAAGCGCCCGAAAATCACCGATTGCGTCTTGAACGAAGCAGTCGCCGAGGCAATGTCATTCATCCCGAACCACGCCACAACGGCAGCGATGGCGATAAAGGGCACCCAGATGAACCCGGCGTTTTGCATAAACAACTCGCCCCCATCGGCAAGCTGCTGCGGCGCGCCACCGATGGCCCCGAACACCCCAAAGGTGATGACCAACGGCACGACGAACTGCATCACCGAAACCCCAAGGTTCCCAAGCCCCGCATTCATCGCCAGCGCGTTACCTTTTTGCGCCTTCGGGTAGAAATAGGCGATATTGGCCATCGACGAGGCGAAGTTGCCCCCGCCAAAGCCGCACATCAACGCGAGGATCAGGAACATCGAATAGGGCGTGTTCGGGTTCTGCACCGCGAAACCGATACCAAGCGCGGGCAACAACAGGGTCGCGGTGGACAGCGCCGTCCATTTGCGCCCGCCAAAAATCGGGATCATGAAGCTGTAAAAGATGCGCAGCGTCGCGCCTGACAGGCCGGGCAGTGCCGCCAGCCAGAACAGCTGATCGGTCGTGTAGTCAAACCCGATTGAGGGCAGTTTCGCGACAACCACCGACCACACCATCCAGACCGAAAAGGCCAGCAAGAGCGCGGGGATCGAGATCCACAGGTTACGGGTCGCGATCGCGCGACCGCGGGTGGTCCAGAAATCGGGGTCTTCGGGATGCCAGTCGGTCAGGACGTGGCCATTTGTCGGGGAGAGATTGGTGCTCGCCATGATGCGGCTCCTATAGAGTGCTTTGATGATGCAGGCCGCAGGGCGCGGCCCGCTGGAAACTCGTTACTTCGCGGGTTGCGGCATTGCGCGCCCGGCATCACGTGCACCGGAACGGCTTTGGGAAAGCGGGGCCTCGGGCACGTCTGAAAGGTATTTTTCGTCGGCCAGACCCGGATGACGCGCATGCTCCATCCGCCGGATCGCGACATGCATCCAGATCGTCGAGACCAGCACCAGCACGAACATCAGCATGAAGGGCGCCGTCCAGACCCCGGTCAGATCCAGCAGGAAGCCAAACGAGATCGGCAGGAAAAATCCACCAAGGCCGCCGATCATGCCCACAAGGCCACCAACCGAACCGACGTGATGGGGATAATAGACCGGAATATGTTTGTAGACCGCCGCCTTGCCGAGGCTCATTACAAACCCCAGCAGCACCGTCATTCCCATGAACATCGTCGCATTCAGCCCGAAGGTGAAGGTGATCGGCCCGTGAATGCCAGATACGGTGTAGCTCGTTTCCGGGTAGCTCATGATAAACAGCACCACGAGCGAGACGAGGAATGTCAGATACATCACAGAGCGCGCGCCCCATTTGTCCGACATCCACCCCCCGAGGGCGCGGAAAACCGAACCGGGCAGCGAGTAGAACCCCGCGAAAACGCCCGCTGTGGTCAGCGGCAAACCGTAAGCGCCAACATAGTAGCGCGGCAGAAATGAGGCCAGCGCGACAAACCCACCAAAGACGAAGAAGTAATAGGTGGCAAAGCGCCAGACCTGAATATCCTTGAGCGGTGCAAGCTGATCGCTTGCCGAGACCGGTTTGGCACCCGTTTTCTTGCGCTCGGTCTGAACCGGGTCGGTCTTGGCGAGTAGATAGAACAGCACGGCAGTCACGACCAGCACGATGGAGTAGACCTTGGCCGTCCCTTGCCAACCCAAAGCCACCACAAGAAAAGGTGCAGCAAAGTTCGTCACCGCAGCGCCCACATTGCCTGCGCCAAAGATCCCCAAGGCCGTGCCCTGACGCTCTTTTTCGAACCAACGGGACGTATAGGCCACGCCCACGATAAACGAGCCACCCGCAAGCCCCAGCCCCAACGCAGCCAGCAAGAAAATCTCATAGGTGTGGACGGTTGCCAGCAGCCAGACGGCAACAGCCGTGATCAGCATCTGCAACGGAAACATGATCCGTCCGCCGAATTGCTCGGTCCAGACGCCCAGAAAAATCCGACTAATCGAACCGGTCAGAACCGGCGTTGCAACCAGCAGGCCAAATTGGGTGTCACTCAGACCGAGTTCCTGTTTGATCCGTACGCCGATGATCGAAAAAATCGTCCAGACGGCAAAGCAGACGGTGAAGGCGAAGGTGCTGAGGCCCAAGGCCCGGTATTGTTCCGTGCGCGTGACGCCATCGAGTGTGTGCATGATGTCTCTCCAAGATTTGGACCGACCTTTCGCCGGTTAACCCGGGGCCACCTCAACAGCGTTGCTTCGCCAGATATGTTGATGCAAATCAAAGAAATTCACCAAATTATATAAATAATTCATCGCCTTACATTTATCACAACCAAACGGAACGCAGATCAAACCAGCGATAGCAGTCGACCCATAGCGCGCTTGACATTTGTTTGGTCAAAGGCGTCTAATTTCAGCCGGAGGTACATGATGGTCATCCACACAAGCGATCGCGAATCGGAAGAGATCCGGTCCCTCGACCTGTTCTCAGGCCTTGATGACGCTCGCTTTTCTCTGTTGATGCGCGGTGCCTATGTGCAAAATTTCCCGCCGATGATCGAATTGATTACCGAAGGAGATACGAGCGATTTTCTTCATGTGCTGGTCTCTGGCTCCGTCGAGTTGTTCGCAAATTGGAACGAGCGTGAGACGACTATGGCCGTTCTTCAACCAACCTCGACGTTCATTCTTGCCGCCACCATTCGACGTGCGCGCTACCTTATGTCGGCCCGCACCCTTGAAAAATCGCGCATCATTCTGGTTCCCTCTGAAGACGTCGGCGCGGTGTTCGATCTTGACCCGGATTTTTCGCGTGCGGTCGTGACAGAGCTGGCCCAGTGTTATCGAGCCAACATCATGGCCACCAAGAACCTGAAATTGCGCAGCTCGCTTGAACGGCTGGCGAACCATCTTTTGTCCGCGCGCAAACTTGCCGGAGACCTCGAGAGTTTCGAGCTTGGACTCGAGAAGCGCCGCCTCGCCTCAAATCTTGGGATGACCCCTGAAAACCTGAGCCGCGCGATCCGACAGCTTAAACCCTATGGGGTCGCAATCGACGGGAGCCGTGTGACGATCGCAGACCCAAGCGATCTGGAAGGTTTGGCCAAGCCCACTGACTTGATCGACACGCCCTGCGCGTTTCAGGCGTCAGCGCCCGCGGGATAGGTTTGCGGATTTAAACAGATCCCGAAATGGCATCGCCACTTGGTTTTGCAGACCGTTTCAACGCAGGTGTGGATGCACGCGTGAATTCAAGACGCGCAACGCACAAGATGAGCTATCGAAAAGAATGGTGCACCCAGTAGGATTCGAACCTACGGCCTCTGCCTTCGGAGGGCAGCGCTCTATCCAGCTGAGCTATGGGTGCCTGAGCGCGGATATAGTCGAGCCACGCGCGCGCCGCAACGGAAAATCTCAGGCGCTGCGGGTTGCCAGCGCATCGTCCAGAACGCCCGCCAGAACATCGCGCGGCACATCTGCGCTGACAAAGCTTTGCCCAATTGCGCGCGCAAGGATAAACCGCAGCTTGCCGTCCTCGACCTTCTTGTCTTGCGCCATCAACGCGATCAACGCGTCAGTGCCCGGCAAGTCGCCCGGAATATCACCCAAATCAACCTTCATCCCCATCGTGCGCAGATGCGCGCGCACGCGGCTGGGGGCCTCTTGCGAACACAGGCCCAGACGTTGGCTAAGCTCAAAAGCGAGCGCGCAGCCAATCGCCACGCCTTCGCCATGCAGCAGCCGATCCCCGTAGCCCGTCGCGGCCTCAAGCGCGTGACAAAAGGTGTGACCCAGATTGAGAAGCGCGCGGTCGCCTTGTTCGGTCTCATCGCGCGCCACGATCTCGGCCTTCATCTGCACCGAGCGTTTGACCGCATGCATCCGCCCCGCCATATCGCCCGCCGCCATCGCGGGGGCGTTGGCCTCGAGCCAATCGAAAAACGCGGCATCGCCGAGCAGCCCGTATTTCACGACCTCGCCATAGCCCGCCAGAAAATCGCGCGGCTTCAGCGTGCCCAGCACCTCAAGATCGGCCAGAACGAGGCTGGGTTGATGAAACGCGCCGATCAGGTTCTTGCCTTGGGGCGCATTGATCCCGGTCTTGCCGCCAACCGAGCTATCGACCTGTGCCAGCAGGCTCGTCGGGATCTGCACAAAGCGCACGCCCCGGCGCAAAACAGCCGCCGCAAAGCCCACCAGATCGCCGATCACACCGCCACCAAACGCAATGACGATATCGCGCCGTTCGACCTTTTGCTCCAGCAGCCATTCGACGGTGCGGGTAAAATGCGGCCAGCTTTTCGTGCCCTCGCCGGGGGGCAGACGCAGCGCGACCATCTCGATATCGCCAAGCCCGGCGCGCAAAGCGTCTAGATGCAGGTCGGCGACCGTTTCATCTGCGACCACGGCCACGCGCGGGCGGCGCAAGAGCGGCGCAATCTCGGCCCCGGCATTGGCCAGCAACCCAGTGCCGATGCGCACCTCATAGGACCGCGCCCCCAAGCTGACTGGCACAATCTCACGCATCGTTTCTCTCCTCAATCAGCCCATCCACTTGTTTGACTGTCTGAACCACTTTCTTGGCCATATCGGTGATCGACAGCTCGGGCTCTGCCTCAACCACAAGCTGGGCTTGGGAATAATGGGGCTCGCGGGCCTCTAAAAGCGCGCTCAGCGTGGCCTTGGGGTCAGCGGTGCGCAACAGCGGACGGGTGTTTTTGTGGCGCACCCGGTTCCACAACAGATTCAGATCGGCGCGCAACCAGATCGATACGCCCAACCGCGCGATCAATGCGCGGTTCGACTCGGCCAGAAACGCCCCGCCCCCGGTCGAGATCACCCCGGGCGGCCCTGACAGCAGCCGCTCAAGCACCTCTGATTCGCGCGCCCGAAAAAATGGCTCGCCATCGCGGGCGAAAATCTCGGCAACGCTCATTTGCGCGGCGCGCTCGATTTCGTGATCACTGTCCAGAAATGGCACATTTAACATCCGCGCAAGCGCGGTGCCCACCGCTGTCTTGCCCGAGCCCATCATGCCCACAAGCACAATAGAACGCTTTAGCGTGCCCCCAGAGCCCTGCTGATCCACCGTCACTGCCGCTCCTTCGTGTCAATCCCGTTCCGGCCTGCGCCTTGCCCCATCGGCGGAGCCTTGCACAATCGTGAAATGAGACCCCTTGAATGGCGTGAACTTCCCTGAAAAGCCATATATGATCAATGTGAAACCGCAACTAAGAACGACGCGCCGCTTCGGGACGCGCCGCAATCCGGCTGAAAGTGAGACTATGGGGCGTATCTTCAAGCTCGTCGTGATCCTTCTGGTGCTCGGCGCGATCGGGATCATCGGCTATGCCTACTTGGGCGACATGAAACCCGATGCGCAACAACAGCGCATCGAGGTCACCTTGCCGGGGGGCCTTGGCAGCGGCGGGGATACGGGTGGGAATTAAGCACAGTTTTGCTTTTCTGATTGCGCTGGTGCTGGGCGGGGCCGCCGCGGCGTCACCAGCACTCGCGCAAACGCAAACTGCTCAGACGCGCGATACGAAACCGCTTTCAGCGATCGACTGGCTGTCGCGTTCGGTTGTCACGCCCGCAGCGGTGCGCCCCGGCGCCTCCACCCACCCCCCCGTTTCCGGCGCAGGCGGGATCGAAAACATCTCGGTTTTGTCGCTCGATGCGCCCTCGGCGGATCGGCTGGGGCTATTGTCAGAGGCCCGCACCGGCTTGCCCGCCAATCTTTGGGGCAGCACGCCTGCGCCCGAACTGGCGCGGGCGCTGCGCAACACCCCTGATGACAACCTGCCCGCATTGCATGATCTGCTGATGACGCTGCTGTTGGCCGAATTGGACCCACCGCAGATCACCACACCCGCCCAGCGCGACATGCTGTTTCTGGCGCGGGTGGATCGCCTGCTGGATATGGGCGCGTTGCAGCAGGCCCATGCCTTACTGGAACAGGCGGACCCGACCAATCCGGCGATTTTCCGGCGGCGCTTTGACGTCGCGCTGTTGCTGGGCAATGAAACCGAGGCCTGCCGCGTGATGGAGCGCACGCCCGCCATCGCGCCCTCATATCCGGCGCGCATCTTTTGCCTGGCGCGCACGGGCCATTGGGACACCGCCGAATTGACCTATGGCACGGGCCGCGCGCTTGGACAGATTCCAGAGGATCAGGCCGAATTGATCGCGCAATTTCTTGATCCCGAACTGGCCGATGGTGCCGATGATCTAACGCCCCCTGATCCGGTGACCCCGCTTAGTTTCAAAATGATGGAGGCGATTGGCCAGCCGCTTGCGACCTCGATGTTGCCGCTGGCCTTTGCGCATGCCGATCTGACCGAAAACAACGGCTGGAAGGCGCAGCTTGAAGCAGCAGAGCGTCTGGCGCGCGCCGGGGTGATCGACCCGAACCGGCTTTTGGGGCTTTATACCGAACGCAAGGCTGCGGCCTCGGGCGCGCTTTGGGATCGGGTCAGTGCCATCACGGCGCTGGACAAGGCGATGAACGCTCAGGACAACGCAGCGGTGGCCAAGGCCCTGCCCCGCGCGTGGCGCGAAATGTCCAAACAAGAGCTGGAACCCATGTTGGCCACGCTATACGGCACCCGATTGGCGGCGATGAACCTGCCCGGAGACGCAGGCCGGATCGCCCATGATCTGGGGCTTTTGACGCCGGATTACGAAGAGATCGCGAATGACGGCTCTGGCACCGGGGCGAATGCGGCCTTGCTGAGCGGGTTTGCCAAGGGTCAGTCCGCCGGCATTCCCGCCCAAGATGATTTGACCCGCGCGCTCAAGGACGTCTTTGACACAGCGCCCGGCGCGGTGCCTGCGCGCTATGCAGGGCTACTGCCCGATCAACTGGGCGCGGCGCTGTTGCATGCGATCGACGATGTGGCGCAGGGCGCGCGCGGAGATTATCCGCGCTTGGTCGATGGGCTGAAATTGCTGCGTCTGGCGGGGCTGGAATCGACGGCGCGACGCGCCGCAATCGAGTTGATTGTGCTGGACCGACGCGGATGAGTGAGGCGCCCCCCGACCCCCATTGGTTGCCTGCCTTCCTTGAGGCGCAAGCCGCCGAGGCCGGTTCGGCACGCAACACGATTGAAAGCTATGCGCGCGATCTGACCGATTTCCTTGGCTTCACGCAGGCCAAATCCCTGTGTCTGGCCGATCTGCAACGCGGCGATATCGAGACCTACCTGATCCGCTGCGAGGCCGATGGGTTGGCCAAATCAACCCGCGCACGCAGGCTTAGCGCGATCCGGCAAATGTTTCGCTTTGCCTATGAGGAAGGCTGGCGCAGCGATGACCCTGCGATCCGCATTTCCGGGCCGGGGCGGGCCCAGCGCCTACCCAAAACGCTGAGCATAGACGAGGTCGAAGCCCTGCTGGAAGCGTCGCGCGATCAGGGCCGCTCGCTGCGCGACCAGATCCGCAACCGCGCCTTGATGGAACTGCTATACGCCACTGGCATGCGGGTCAGCGAGTTGGTCGGCCTGCCCGTTGCGGCGGCGCGGGGCGATCCCCGGATGTTGCTGATTTCCGGCAAGGGCGGCAAAGAGCGCATGGTGCCGCTTTCGCCCCCTGCCCGTGAGGCGCTGGCCGATTGGCTGCGCGCACGCGACACCGCTGAGGAAGAGGCACGCGTCAAACGCCGCATCCCGCCGTCGCGGTTCTTGTTCCCCTCAAGCGGCAAAGAGGGCCATCTGACGCGGCAAGGCTTTCACCGCCTGCTCAAGGATATTGCCGTCAGCGCGGGCATCAGCCCTGCCAAGGTCACGCCCCATGTGCTGCGCCACGCTTTCGCGACCCATCTGCTGCAAGGGGGTGCCGACCTGCGCGCGATCCAGATGCTGCTGGGTCATGCCGATCTGTCCACCACCGAGATCTACACCCATGTTCTCGACGAGCGCCTCAAAGAACTTGTGCTGGAACATCACCCCCTTGCCAAACGTGATCGCAGCGCTTGAATAGCGCCCCGGTGCACCCCATAACCTGAGCCATGGAAAATTCACTCGACCTTTATTTCTGGATCACCGCCGGTGCCATCGCGCTGCTACTGGCACTGTCTGCGTTTTTTTCGGGGTCTGAGACCGCGTTGACTGCGGCCAGTCGCGCCAAGCTGAAATCACAAGCCGACCGGGGCGAAAAAGGCGCGCAAGTTGCGCTTGAGGTGACCGAAGATAGCGAACGGCTGATCGGCGCGATCCTGCTGGGCAATAACGTGGTCAATATCCTGTCGGCCTCGTTGGCGACCGCGCTGCTGACAAAGGTGTTCGGGCAATCCGGCATCGTGCTGGCCACAGTGGTGATGACCCTGCTCGTTTTGATATTTTCCGAAGTTTTGCCAAAGACCTACGCAATCACCCTGCCCGAGAAAGTGGCCGCGAAAGTGGCCGCGCCGATCCGGCTTTTCACCAAACTTCTGTTCCCTGTCGTGGCGGTGGTGCGCATGATCGTGCGCGGCATTCTGTATGCCTTCGGAATGCGCACCGACAAGAACCAGCATATGTTCTCGGTGCATGAAGAAATCGCGGGCGCCTTGGCGATCGGACAATCCGAGGGCAAAGTCGACAAAGAGGACCGCGACCGGCTGCTAGGCGCGCTTGATCTCGGCAATCGCACGGTCGAGGAAATCATGCTGCACCGCTCGGGCATTGAGATGCTCGACATCAACCAAGACCCCGATGCGATCCTGACGGCCGTGCTGTCCTCGCCCCACACCCGCCTGCCGCTGTATCGCGAAGAGCGCGAAAACGTGGTCGGCGTGATCCATTCCAAGGACTTGCTGCGCGCGGTGGAAAAAGTCGTGCGCGGGGGGGATGGAACGCTGGAAAGCGTCGCCGATCTGGACCTGTCGAAGGTGATGATGAAGCCCTATTTCATCCCCGAAACCACGCCGCTGGATGAGCAGATGCAAGAGTTTCTCAAACGGCGCACCCATTTCGCGCTGGTCGTGGATGAATATGGCGATCTGCGCGGCTTGCTCACGCTTGAGGATATTCTTGAGGAAATCGTGGGCGAAATCACCGACGAATTCGACCCCAAGGCCGATCGTCGCCTCAAACCCACCGATAGTGGCGACTATATCGTCGAGGGGGCGATGACGATCCGCGACTTGAACCGCGAAACCGACTGGAGTCTGCCCGATGACGAAGCCAACACCGTCGCTGGCTTGGTGATTCACGAGGCACAAACGATCCCGACCGAGGGGCAGGTCTTTGCCTTTCACGGCTTTCGCTTTGAGGTCGCCGCGCGCAAGGATAACCGCCTGACACAGCTGAAAATTCGCCCGCTTTCCAACGGCAGCTAACGGCACTCAGGCGGGCGACGCGTCAAGTCTTCCGGCAAAGATCGCGCTGAGTGCGACCATCACGGCGGCGCATCCCAGCACCAGTGGCAGCCCGCCAATCTGATAGGTGAGCCCCGAAAGCAGCGTGCCAATCAGGCGCCCGGCTGCATTGGCCATATAGTAAAACCCGACATCCATCGTGACCCGCTCGGCGCGCGAAAAGGCGAGGATCAGGTAGGAATGCAGCGATGAATTGATCGCGAAGATCACGCCAAACACCATCAGCCCCGCAATCAGCGTCAGCGTGAACCACAACGCGGGTTGAGGGGCCAGCGCTGCCGCCACCGTCAGCACAGCGGGCACAAAGAACAGCGCTACCGCCCAATAGCGTGCAGCCCCGATCAGATCGGCCTCGGGACGCGCGGCGGCGCGCAAGATCCGGGGCGCCGCCGCCTGAACCGCACCGTAAAGGATGATCCAGACCGCCATGAACGTGCCGACAAGGAAAAACGCCGCGCGATCTCCCGCTGGCGTGCCATCCGAAAGCACAGCGTAAAAATAGATCGGGATGCCCACAACAAACCAGACATCGCGCGCGCCAAACAGAAACACCCGCGCCGCCGAGAGCCAGTTGACGTTGACCGATTTCGAGAACACGTCTGAAAATTTCGCGCCTTTGCGACCCGTCGGCAGCCCCGCAGGCATCAAGGATATGATCGCAATCAAGACCAGTGCCAGCGCGCCCGCCATGCTTAGCACAGCGCCGTCAAACCCCAGCCATGCCAGCAAACCCGCCCCCAGCAAGAACCCCACGCCTTTGACCGCGTTCTTCGACCCCGTGAGCACCGCAACCCAGCGAAACAACCCGCCATTTTCGCGCGGCGCCAGCAGTTTGACCGCAGATTTCGAGGACATTTTCGCAAGGTCCTTGGCCACACCGCTCAGGCCTTGCACCGCCATCACATAGGCGATGGACAGCCCGATAGCCCAACTCGGATCAAGCTGCGCCAACGCAAGCAGCGCAACCACCTGCAACGCCAACCCGGCATACAGCGTCACGCTGAGCCCAAAGCGGGCCGCGATCCAACCTGCTGACAGGTTGGTGACCATGCCCGCCACTTCATAAAGGACGAACAAATAGGCCAACTGCACCGGCGAAAACCCCAGCGTATGAAAGTGCAGCAACACCAACATGCGCAGCGCGCCATCACTTAACATAAAGGCCCAATAGGCGGCCGTCACGGCAATATACGCCGCCAAACCCGCGCGCTGAGGGACCTGTGTCACAGCGAGCCCCCGACCATCATCGCCACATCGACAAGCCGATGCGCATAGCCCATCTCATTGTCATACCATGCAAATATCTTTACCTGCGTGCCATCCACGACCATCGTTGAGGGTGCGTCGATGATCGCCGAGCGAGTGTCATTGGTATAATCGGCCGAGACCAGCGGGCGGGTCTCATAGCCCAAGATGCCCTGCAGCGGACCTTCGGATGCCGCCTTGAGCAGCGCGTTGACCTCATCGACGGTGGTCTCGCGCTCGACCTCGAAGACGCAATCGGTCAGCGAGGCGTTCAACAGAGGCACCCGCACCGCATGCCCATTCAAACGGCCCGTCAGTTCAGGGTAGATCAGCGTGATCGCGCTGGCCGAGCCCGTCGTCGTCGGGATCAGCGAATTGAGCGCCGAACGCGCGCGACGCAAATCCTTGGCGGGGCGGTCCACAATCGTTTGTGTGTTGGTTACGTCATGGATCGTCGTGATGACACCATGCCTGATCCCAAGGTTTTCCTGCATCACCTTGACCACCGGGGCGAGGCAATTGGTCGTACAACTGGCTGCCGTGACAATGCGGTGACGCGCCGCATCATAGGTCGCATGGTTCACACCGAAAACGATATTTGCCGCCCCGCCATCCTTGACCGGAGCCGAAACCACGACCTTCTTCACACCCGCCTCGAAATAGGGTGCTAAGGCGGCCTCGGATTTGAATACACCGGTGCAATCGATCACCACATCGACACCCGCGAGCGGCAGATCCTCGATCCGCTTGGTGCCGATGAATGGCATCCGCGTGCCGTCGATCGTGACGCTATCCGCATCATGAGAAAACGCCCCCTCCCAACGGCCATGCACGCTGTCAAACTGCGCCAGATGCGCGTGCATTTCCGGGTCGCCAACAGCGTCATTGATCCACGCGATCTTGGCCCCGCGCGCCAAAAGCGGTTTCAACGCCAGTTTGCCAATCCGCCCGAGCCCGTTCAAAGCATAAGTGGTCATTGTTTAGATTCCTGTGTTTGGCGTGCGATGTCGTCGATCGCAGATTGCAAGGCGATCCGCTCTAGCGAGGCGATTGGCAGCGCGGTAAACGCCTCGATCCGGCGCTTGAGCCCCCCGTAAGCCTGTTGAAACGCAATCGCCTTTTCTGCCTGCGTGCCTTGCACCTTGACCGGGTCGGGGACGCCCCAATGCCCGCTGATCGGCTGGCCTTTCCAGGCCGGGCATTCTTCATTCGCGGCGTTGTCACAAACGGTAAAGACGAAGTCGAAATTGGGCGCGTCGCCCTGCGAAAACTCGGCGATATTTTTCGCGCGCAAAGGCGCAATATCGTGCCCCTTCATCTTGAGCAGATCAAGCGCGAAGGGGTTGAGTTGCGATGACGCCTGAGTGCCTGCCGAATAGGCGTTGAAACGATCACCCGCCTGCTTTCGCAACAGAGATTCCGCAAAAATCGAACGCGCCGAATTGCCGGTGCAGATGAACAGCACGTTGTATTTGCGCCCCGAATCGAGAGTCGCGCGCACCTCTTCACGTGATGCTGGCGCGCAAATTTCGGGGCGACCACGGCAGCAATCAAAGAGCAGATAGTCGAAAACCTGACGCACGGACTCCATATCGATTTGGTAAAGACGCTGCGTGCCAGCACGCTCTTGACTGACCAAGCCAACCTGCAAAAGGGACGCAAGATAGGCCGAAAGCGTGCTTGCCTTCAGGCCCAGCGCCAATGCGATTTCCCCAGCCGGCAGGCGGTCGGGATAGCGACGCATCAACAAGCGAAACAAAGCCAGACGATGGGGATGTCCGAGGGTCGTGAGCTGATCTGAGATTTGTTTTTCCATATTTCATGAATATAGGAAATATGGACGTTCAGCCAGTGAAATTTGTGTAACATCCACACGACAGGCCCCTACACGCCGCAATCATGATTTTGTGCTGTCACCGGGACCGTACAGGCACTTGGAACCCGACGAGTTGGTTCATTTTGTAGGAAAATAATGGCCGAAATCGCGATGGCGGAAGACCTTCATTAAGATTTTTCACGCACTCTTGGCGAACACAAACATGCAGAGTTGCACCGCTTCTTGTCTTGGGACTGATCACAAATGACCAAAGATAAATCGTCACGCGAAATGATGGTTCCCCTTTGGGAATCGGCGTGGGCGCTGGTCGGGGTGGCGGTGTTTAGTGCAACGATCAACGTCTTGATGCTCACGGGCCCGCTGTTCATGCTGCAGGTCTATGATCGCGTGCTTGGCAGCCGGTCGACAAGCACGCTGATCGTGCTGTTTGGCATGGTTGCTTTCGTCTTTACAACGATGGGAATCCTTGATTTTTCGCGTGGTCGGGTGCTGGCGCGGATCGGCGCGAAATTGCACGCGCGCCTTGACGAGCGGGTATGTCGCGCCGTTTTGCGCCAGGCCGAGCATCCGGCCGCGCGCGCTCGGCCCAGCTCTGCGCTAAGGGACCTTGCACAAATTCAGGGGATGTTTGCGGCCCCGGCCTTTGGCACGATTTTCGATCTGCCCTGGACACCCCTATTCTTGGGCGTGTTGTTTCTGTTTCACCCACTGATGGGGTGGTTTGCGGTGGCAGGAACGATCCTGATTCTGCTGTTGGCAGTGGCCAACCAGGTCCTCACAAAACAAAGCCAGCTTGCAGCCCTGCGCGCCCTGGATGAGGCCGAGATGCGCAGCGCCGCGATGCGAAATGAAATTGAAACCGTCCTAAGTCTGGGCATGCGCGCCAGCCTGATGCGTCGCAGAAACACCGCAAGCGACAACGCCTTGAAAGCGCGCATTCGTGCCTCTGATTTGGGTGGCGGAATTACAGCGACGACCAAGTCTTTACGTATCTTGTTGCAATCGGCAATGTTGGCCTTGGGGGCGTGGCTGGTCTTGCAAAACGCCTTGTCGGCAGGCGCAATGATCGCCGGGTCGGTTCTGCTTGGACGCGCGTTAGGCCCGGTTGAGCAAACGGTCGCGCAATGGCCACAGATTCAACGCGCGTGGAGCGCGCGCAAGTCCTTGTCGTCGCTGCTCGCAGCTCTGCCCGACACCGACAAACCGATGGATTTACCTGCACCCAAAGCCCGTTTGGTGGTGAAGAACCTTGCCATTGCGCCCCCAGGAGGGCGCGCCACGACATTGCAAGGCCTTCAGTTCGCCGCAAAAGCTGGAGACACCATCGCTGTGATTGGGCCCTCTGCATCGGGGAAATCAACCCTTGCCCGGGCCCTTGTTGGCTTGTGGCCCCCCGCGCAGGGCGAAATCCGACTGGATGGCGCAAAGCTTGACCAATACGACCCGGATCGGCTGGGACGATTGTTGGGGTATCTCCCCCAAGACATCGTGCTTTTTGATGGAACGGTCGCAGAGAACATCGCACGCTTCGCGCGGAACACCGATCCCCGAGCCGTCGTAGCAGCAGCGCAAGCCGCAGCGGCCCACGACCTGATTCTAAGCCTGCCCCATGGCTATAACACCCTTGTCACGGATGGCGGCAAGGAACTCTCGGGCGGGCAACGCCAACGTATCGGGCTGGCGCGCGCATTTTACGGAAATCCGATCATGTTGGTATTGGACGAACCCAACTCTGCGCTCGACGATGAAGGTATTCGCGCCCTCAACCAAGCCATCGCAACAGCGCGCCGTGGAGGGAAGATCACCTTCGTCATGTCCCATCGCCGCTCTGCATTGGCGCATTGCAATCTGGTTCTGATGATCGACGCTGGCCATGTGCGTGCCTTTGGGCCGCGTGATGAGGTGCTTGTTCAAATGATGAACGCCGCGCCCGATGCCATGCAGCCAAGAAAGAGGGCGCAAGCATGACGCGCGACTGGTCGCCGGCCAAATTTCTCATACTTGGAATACTGACCTGGGTGATCGGACTTGGCGGCTCGCTTTGGTGGGCGATCGTCACCGATATTAACGGCGCGGTCGTCACAACAGGGCGTATCGCATTCAAGGCGCATACGCAGATCCTGCAGCATCCTGATGGCGGTCTGGTCGCTGAAATCCACGTGCAGAACGGCGATCACGTTGAGCAAGGCACCCCCTTGATTCGCCTTGATGGCACCGAGCTAGAGGCCCAGCGCGCCTTACTGCGCAATGACCTTTACAATACGCTCGCACAGATTGATATGCGGCGTGCGGTAACGAACGACCAGTCGACGCTGCTCTATCAACCAGAATTGCTGAAAGTCGCGGATAAGACCCCCATGGTTTCACGCCTGCTCAGGGCGGAAAACCACCAAGTGGCTGCACGACGCAAGACTTTCGAACAGACACGCGCACAGTGGCGCGAACGCAAGAAGCAGACCGAAGCCCTGATTGAGGGCTACACTCATCAGCTTGAAGCGCGCAATCGCCAACTTGCACTTATTTCGCAAGAGCTTAGCGATCAGGTTTCACTTTATGAACGTGGGCTGACGCAAGCCTCACATGTTTTGGCCCTGCGCCGTGAGATCGCCAACCTCGAAGGCGGGATTGGTGAAATTGAGGCAGCCATTGCCAAAGCCCATAGTCAGATCGCAGAATATGAGATTGAACGCCTGCATGATGAGGCCGTGCGCCATCAAGAGATTGAAGAAGAAATCCGCGTCTTTGAACAGGACGCAATTCAGTTGCGCGAGAAGCTGCGTCTGATCAGGATCAAGTTGGGTCGTCTGGTGATACGCGCGCCAATGACAGGCCGGGTATTATCGCTGAATGTTCACACAATTGGCGGCGTCGTTGCCCCCGGGCGCGATGTGATTTCAATCGTACCGCAAGGGCAGCAGCTTCACTTCGAGGTCAAAATTGATCCGCGTCAGATTGACCGGATACGACCCGGATTAACCGCAGCGATCACGTTTCCAAATTTCAACACCCGAACGACACCTCTCTTTACTGCTACCGTGCGCGCCATCTCTGCGGATACGATTTCCGATGCGCAAACCGGTGCACATTTTTACACTGCAGTGCTGACCCTTTCGCGGGAAAGCAACGCGGCGCTTCAACCGCTAGGTGCGAAACCCGGCATGCCATTCGAGGCGTTCATTGCGACGCGATCACGCAGCCTCGCCTCAATCCTGATCAAACCGTTTACCGACTATTTTTTCCGCGCGATGCGTGACGACTGAAACCGGAACAGGCGGATCGCTGAGAAAAGCTTTTTCTATGTGCCTTGCGGGGAAAAATCGCTAAGAAGTCTACGCGGTCGAAAGACCCCGGGGGAGTCACAGAATTTGCGCCAAAAATTTCTTCAAGCCGTTTTCGCCCTATTTTGCGCCGTCGCGCTTGGCGCGTGCTCCCTGCCACGCGGCATCGGAATGACCAACGAGATCATTGGGCATGATCAAAACGAAAAAGCCGACGCCCCCTTTGAAGTTGTTCGGGTCGAGCGTGACAATGTCAAAGCACTCGGTTCATGGCCCGCCACGGGATGGTCTGGAAAATATCATTGGCTTGCTGCGAGCCGCGGCTCCAATGCTCCGCTCATCAGCACCGGAGATCGGGTGAACCTACAAATTTGGGACAATAGCGAGAACTCGCTACTCACCGATCAGGCGCAAAAAGTTGCGTCCATCAGACAAGCAAGCGTCGCTCCCGATGGCACGATCTTTGTCCCCTATGCCGGCGATATTTTCATCCGCGGCATGTCCCCCAGCTCGGCCCGCCGCAAAGTTGAAGCGGCCCTGCAGCCCTTCATCGCCTCGGCTCAGGTCCAGCTCACCTATGAGCCTGGTCAGGAAAGCTCTGTCGATCTTGTCTCTGGCGTTTCAAAGCCTGGCAGTTATCCGCTGCTTGATCGCAACAGCACGATCTTGTCGATTATCGCGCAGGGCGGGGGCGTTTCACCGGGGCTGCAAAACCCGCTCGTTCGTTTGATGCGCAACGGAAAAACTTATGAAATTCGCGCCGACAAATTGTTCTCGGATGCGTCTTACAACACGGTCATGCGCGGCGGCGATAAGGTGGTCGTGCAGGAAGATCAGCGCTATTTCACCGCCTTTGGCGCGAGCGGCACGGAAAACCTGATCCATTTCAAACAGGAAAAGATCACCGCACTTGAGGCGATGTCGCTGATCGGCGGGCTCGACGATACGCGCGCCAATCCCAAAGGTGTTCTGGTCTTGCGCGAATATGACGCCAAGCAGGTGCGCACCGATGGAAGCGGTCCATCACAGCGCGACGTTGCCTTTGTCTTTGATGTGACCAGTGGCGAGGGGCTGTTTGCCGCCCGGAAATTCCAGATCAACCCGGAAGACACCGTGATCGTGACGGAATCACCGGTGGTGAGTGTGCGCACGGTCTTTGGCCTGCTCAATACGTTGTTGGTGACGGGAAACCGTCTCTAGGGCGGGTCGACACCGCACCTTTCAAGACATGAAAACGCGCCCGTCAAAACCATGACGGGCGCGTTTCTAAATTTGCAGATGGGCGTCAGATAACGCCATGCTCAGCGAAGAGTTTTTTGACATCAACTTCGGGACGCGCGCCGTAATGCCCGATCACTTCGGCTGCCGCGATACAACCCATTCGCCCCGCCGTTTCAAGGCTTTGGCCCGTTGCGTATCCATACAGGAAGCCAGCCGCGAATTGATCGCCCGCCCCCGTGGCATCCACGGGCACCACGCGCTTGACGGGCACTTCGACGCGCTGATCGCCGCGCATCAGCACCACATCAGCCCCCGACCGCGTGCACACGACCAGCTCGCATTCGCTCGCAGCCTGTTTGAGCGCTGTTTCCAGGTCTGTCTGATAAAGCGATTCCCACTCATGTTCGTTGCCGATCACGTAATCCATCTGCTGGGCGACCAACCTGCGGAAATCAGCACGGTGACGCTCAACGCAGAACGGGTCCGACAGGGCGATCCCCGCCTTGCCACCACCACGATGGCAGCCCTGTGCCGCCTTGAGGAACGCAGCCTTGCCGTGATCCTTGTCGAAAAGGTAACCCTCAAGGAACAGAATCGCGGTGTTTTCCACCACATCCAGACTGACATCCTCGGTCGAGACCTCGGCAGAAATCCCGAGATAGGTGTTCATCGAACGCTCGCCATCGGGCGTTACAAAGATCATCGAGCGCGAACTGGGCAACTCGCCTTCCTTGACGGGCGCATTCGGGAAATCTGTGCCCTCACCATGCAGCGCAGCCTCATAGAAACGACCCAGCGCATCGTCGCGAACCCGTCCGATAAAGGCGGTCTTGAGCCCAAGATTGCCACAGCCCGCAACGGTATTGGCAACCGAGCCACCGGGGGCTTGTGTGCGCTCTTTCATAGCAGCGAACAGCGTCTCGGCGCGCTCGCGTTCGATCAGCTGCATGATGCCTTTTTCAATGCCCATATGGGCCAGAAAGCTGTCATCGCATTGTGCGATCACATCGACCACGGCGTTACCGATGCCGACAACCTGATAAGATGTCACAGAATTTTCTCCTCGAACTGGCACAGATCCCGGATCGGACAGGCGCCGCATTTGGGTTTGCGTGCCACGCAGATATAGCGACCGTGCAGGATCAACCAGTGATGCGCGTGGCGTTGATATTCGACGGGCACATTGTCTTCGATGGCGCGCTCGACCGCGTCCACATCCTTGCCCGGACAAATACCCGAGCGGTTGCCAACGCGGAAAATATGCGTGTCAACCGCCTGCGCAGGATGACCAAACCACATATTCAGAACGACATTTGCGGTCTTGCGCCCCACACCGGGCAGCGATTGCAGTGCGGCGCGTGAACTGGGCACCTCGCCGTCGTACTGATCCACAAGGATCTGGCTTAGCTTAATGACATTCTTGGCCTTTTGGCGAAACAGTCCGATGGTCTTGATGTGCTCCGTCACGCCCTCAAGACCAAGCGCAAGCATCTTTTCCGGCGTATCGGCACGCGCAAACAGTCCCCGTGTGGCCTTGTTCACACCGGCATCCGTCGCCTGCGCCGAAAGCGCCACCGCGACAACGAGCGTGTAGGCATTCACATGCTCAAGCTCCCCCTGCGGATGGGGCTCCGAGGCTTCGAACCGGGCGAAGACCTCTTTCATCGTGGCGTAATCGAATTGCTTGACCATTCCCTCTAATGCCCGCCCGCGCGCACAAGGGCAAGACTGGCGCGAAAACCATGGGGGTTTTGCGCAAATTGAGTACAAATACCGCCAGCAGACCGCGCAGCAGTTAACCCGCTATTTGCCGATTTATCGCAAAGTTGAACGCAAAGGGTTGGCTTGGAAAGGGGTTGCAATGGAATACGGGTATCCCATCGGCAGCATTTGTCATGACGCGACGAATAACAGTTGGCAACTTGCGCCAGGTTTTGATCCGCTGGGCGACCTTTGGCAAATCGCGCCGCTGGCCGGGGCCAACGCAACGAACGTCATTCTGCGCGACTCCGCCGGTCAGATTGTCAACGAAGGGGCGCTGAGCGCCGATCTACCGCTTTTTCTGGATGGCCCTGACGGCATGATCCGCCTTGATCGGATTGAGATCGACGCAGAGCTGGTTCTGTTTGTCCCCTCCGTGCCACTGGAGCCGGGGCATACTTACAGTGTCTCCAAGCCAGATTGGCAGGCTGGACGTGCTGCCACACCCGAAGAAATCGCGACCTTGCCCGCGCTCGGTGCGGGAACTTTGATCGCAACCGAGAATGGCGAAGTCCCAGTTGATTGGCTGCGGCCGGGCGACAAGGTCTTGACCCGCGACAATGGCTATCAACCGCTTGTGTGGCTCGCCCAGCATGTGGTGCCGCGCCGCGCGCCGGTTCAGTCACGCCCGATTAAGCTAGACGCCGGTCAATTTGGCGACGAACAGCCCTCGCAATCCCTTCTCATCAGTCCCGGCTGCCCGGTGCTTTTGGCTGGTGCCGAGCTGGATATCTGGTTCGGGGAAAGCGAAATGTTTGCGCGCGCGACCGATCTGTCGAATCCCGCAACCCCCTCGCTTGGACGACAGGTAGTATATACCCTGCTATTTGATGCACCCGAGGTGATTTTGGCAGCTGGGCTTTGGACGGGATCGGTCCATGCCGATGCGGCCTACCTGTCGTTGCTGCCTGCCGCGGTGCGCTCTGCCGTCGCGCCCTATTTGCTCGGCCCGCACCAGCAGCCCGCGCGCGCATGGCTTGCGCAATGGGAGGTAGATATGTTCATCCGGGAGCGGATTGAAAAGCACGAGACATTGGCCGCCTGAATGCGCAGCTTTCGGGTCGCACGATTGCCCGGCTCTGGCTAAGCTGGCGGGCAATCGAAAGGCCCTGCCAATGACCCAAGCCCCCTCCCTGGATGCACGATACCACTACCGTCTGATCGCGCGCGCCCTGCAAGAAATAGATGCCGCCGAAAGCGCGGGTGAGATGCTTTCTTTGCAGGTTCTGGCTGATCGTCTTGCGATGAGCCCGGCGCATTTTCAGCGCCTCTTTTCGGCTTGGGTCGGGGTCTCGCCCAAACGCTATCAGCAATATCTGCGCCTTGATCTGGCGCGCGACTTGTTGGCGGCGCGTCAGCCGCTTGATGTGGTGGCAGATCGCGCCGGTCTTTCGGGCACCGGGCGGCTACATGATCTCATCTTGCGTTGGGAGGCGATGACGCCCGGGGAATTCGCGCGCGCCGGTGCGGATGTGACGATCCATTGGGGTCGATTTGACAGCGCATTCGGCCCGCTGATCGCGATGGGCACGTCGCAGGGCCTATGCGGCATGGGATTTTGCGCCGAGATGGGCGAGAGCGACGCTTTGGAAGACCTTGCCAAACGCTGGCCGGCGGCACATTTCGTGCACGATCCCAAGCCGCTTACCGCTTGGGTCACAGCAGCCCTTTCGGGGCGCGGCGAGGCGCGCATGACCCTGATCGGCGCACCGTTTCAGATCAAGGTTTGGGAGGCGCTTTTGGCGATCCCCTCGGGCCATGTCACCACATATTCCGATATTGCAACCGTGATCGGTCACCCCAAAGCCACGCGCGCGGTGGGCACAGCGGTGGGGCGCAATCCGATCTCATATCTCATCCCCTGCCATCGGGCTTTGCGCAAATCCGGGGGCTTGGGCGGCTATCACTGGGGCTTGGGCGTCAAGCGTGCGATGCTAGGCTGGGAGGCCGCGCGCGCCGACGCCGCGCAATAATCCACGGCGTCGGGCCTTGATCGGCAGAGCCTGGCCAGTTTCAGAACTGTGATGGGCGGAAATCTGCCCGCGCGTAAATCGTGATGGAACCTGCTCAAATTTTCTGCATTAGATCAAAGCCAAGCCCTGCTGCATGGGGCGCAAAACAAGGCTGACGAGCATCATGACCATTTACCTCAAGACCAAAACCATTCTTTTGAGCTCCATCGCGGCGATCGCGTTGGCAGCCTGTGTGCCCAGTGGCTACAACGAGACAAGCAATCCCAACCAAGACCCGAACGCCAACCGCAACGCCGGAGCGGTCACTGGTGCGCTGTTGGGCGGTGCATTCGGCGCGACGCGGCGGGGCGATGACAAGCTGGCCAAAGCGGCTGCGGGCGCGGTTGTCGGCGGCTTGATCGGCGGTGCGATCGGCAATCAACTTGACCGCCAGGCGCAAGAACTGCGTCGCGATCTGACCACCAATGGGGTCAGCGTCGTACGCTCGGGCAACCAGTTGATCGTGACGATGCCGCAAGATGTCCTCTTTGCGACAGACAGCGCTTCGGTGCGTCCCGATTTGCAGCGCGATCTGTACACCCTCGCGGGCAGTCTGAACCGCTATCCCGACACCACCGTCGAGGTCGTTGGCCATACTGACAACACCGGCGATGCGGCTTATAACATGCGCTTGTCGCGTGAGCGCGCGCGCTCGGTTGCGTCGATTCTTGAATCGGGCGGCGTACCGTATAATCGCGTGATCACGACCGGGCGCGGGGAAAGCGAACCGATCGCCTCGAACCTCACCGCTGAGGGCCGTCAGGCCAACCGTCGGGTCGAATTCATCATCCGCGCGAACAACTGATCGGACCACTTGCGTTCGAAGAGGCCGGGGAAACCCGGCCTTTTTTACATTGTCTGAGTCCGGGCGCGGTCATATATCTTGACCAATCGGGAGGAGACATGCCGTTCAAAAAAATCGAATCGGAGAAGCTCGCTAGCGCGGTCGTGCGCCAGATCGAGGATCTCATTTTGCAGGGGATTTTACGCCCCGGAGAGCGCTTGCCCTCTGAACGCGAACTGTCCGAGCGCTTTGGTGTGTCGCGCCCAAGCTTGCGTGAGGCGGTGGCGGAGTTGCAGAAATCCGGCCTTTTATGCACAAAGGCGGGCTCTGGAATCTTTGTCGCAGATGTTCTGGGCTCGGCCTTTTCGCCCGCGTTGATCCGGCTGTTTTCGAGCAATGAACAAGCGCTGTTTGACTACATTTCGTTCCGGCGCGACCTTGAGGGACTGGCCGCCGAACGCGCCGCAACCTATGGCTCGGATACCGATTTGAAGGTCGTCGATACGTTGTTTGCGCAGATGGAAGCCGCGCATGCCAAACGCAATCCCGCCGAGGAAGCGCAGATTGATGCGCAGTTTCACATGGCCATCATCGAGGCCAGCCACAACGTGGTCATGATCCACATGATGCGTGCAATGTTCGATCTTCTGGCCGAAGGCGTTTTCTACAATCGCGCGATCATGTTTCGCAATCGCACGACTCGGGTGCGCTTGCTTGATCAGCACCGCGCAATGAACGCAGCCTTGCAAGAGCGCGACCCCGTTGCGGCGCGCGCGGCGGTGGCGGGGCATATGGATTTCGTCGATCACGAGATGTCAGTAATACGCCGCGCCGAGCGCAATGAGGCCACTGCCCTATTACGCCTGTCACATAACGACGAGCGCTAGCGCTCACCGCGCGTGAATAGGCATAGAGAAACCCCGGCCACTTGGACCGGGGTTTATTGTTTAGCGCCAAATCGCCAGCTTAGTTGAAGAGGCTTTCGACCTCGCCCAGCGAGGAGTCGATCAGCGCGGCACGATCCTTGGCGGTGAACTGCTTGGACAGCACATCCCCCGCAGCCGCAACAGCCACGGCCACGGCCCGGTGTTTGACGTCACGCAGCGCTTGGGCTTCTGCAGAGGCGATATGTTCGTCAGCCGCCTTCAGACGACGGGCAATCGACACTTGCAGATCTTCTTTGGCCTTTTCAGCGGCGACTTCAGCGTCACGCTTGGCAGCCGCCACGATCTTGTCGGCTTGCGTCTGCACTTCGCGCGCCTTGCGCTCGTAGCTGGCCAGCACCGATTGCGCCTCTTCGCGCAGACGGCGAGCCTCTTCGAGGTCCGAGCGGATATTGCCGGACCGCTTGTCCAGCATCTTGCCCAGCGTTCCCGGAACCTTCGCGTAGATCACCAGTCCCACGAAGAGCAGGAAGGCGAGCATCACGATGAAGTTGGTGTTCCAGATCGAAAAGAACGGGCCGGTTGCCGCAAAAGCGGGCTGCGCGGCGATCAGGAAGAGAAGCGAAAGTTTTTTCATCATCTTACCCTTTCATCCGCGCATCGACCGCGCCATTGACAGCGCTCGTGTCAGCCTTGCCGCCCAGTGCCGCAACGATCTCGCCCGCCGTATCCTTGGCGACCGCATCAATTGCAGCCAGTGCGCCATCCCGAATGTCCATGATGCGCTTGGACGACTCTGCAGCCCGCGCAGCAATCTCGGCATCGGCCTTGACGATCGCCGCATCCAGATCCTTCTGGATTTCGGCTTTGGTTTCGCCAGCAATCTTTTGCGCATTTGCGCGCGCTTCGGCCAGTGCCTTTTCATAGGCGGCTTCAGCTTCTTCGGCTTTGCGCTTGAAATCTTCGGCAGCGGCGATGTCGCCTGCGATCGCACCTTGACGATCGCCCAGCACGCCCGCGATGCGGGGCAGCGCAATGCGCGACAGCAACCAATAGATCACCGCAAGGGCAACCAGAAGCCAGAAAATCTGGTTCGGGAAGCTCCCGAAATCAAGCTGCGGCATACCACCGGCATCGGCAGTATGCATAGGCTCGGCGCCCGGCAGCCCGCTTGCGGCTGCGCTCGCCATGTCGTGCGTTTCGCTTGCCATGTCGTTCCTCGACCCTGCTACACGGTTTCCCTGAAAGGTCACGGGATGGGCCCCGGATGAGCCCACCCGCCTCAAGGAAAAGAGTGCCGGATCAGACGGCGAACATCAGCAGCAGAGCGACGAGGAACGAGAAGATCCCCAGTGCTTCTGCGAATGCGATGCCGATGAACAGCGTCGCGGTTTGGCCAGCGGCGGCCGAGGGGTTGCGCAGAGCGCCCGACAGGAAGTTGCCTGCCACGTTGCCCACACCGATGGCCGAGCCGCCCATGCCCATGCATGCCAGACCCGCGCCGATGTAAGCACCCATTTGAACGATATCGCCTTGCATGATTGTCACTCCTTGAGGTTGCAATTGGCTAATTGATAGTGAAGCGTTGTGATCCCAAATCCGGTCAGTGTGCCGGGTGAAGCGCGTCTTTGAGATAGACGCAGGTCAGGATCGTAAAGACATAGGCCTGGATAAAGGCCACGAGCACTTCGAGCCCGTACATCGCGGCAATCGCGATGATCGACAGCGGGGTCACCGCGATGCCGACACCCGAGAACAGGATCAGCGGCGCGAAGGCAGCGAACACTTTCATCACGGCGTGTCCCGCCATCATGTTGCCCGCAAGACGAATGGAATGGCTTACGGGGCGCACGAAGTAGGAAATCACCTCGATCAGCGCGAGGATCGGACGCAGCGCCAACGGTGCCGAGGACACCCAGAACAGCCCCAGGAAACCCGCCCCGTTCTTGACAAAGCCAACCACGGTGACCGTCACGAAAACCAGCAGCGCCAGCACGCCGGTCACGGCGATATGCGAAGTGGTGGTGAAGGCGCGCGGCAGCAGGCCAAGGAAGTTCGAGAACACGATGAACATGAACAGAGTGAAGATATAGGGGAAGAACTTCAGCCCATCCTTACCAGCGACATCTTCGACCATCTTGTGGATGAAACCGTAGGCCAGCTCTGCAATCGACTGCGCACGGCTCGGGATCACGGCGCGACCACGCGTGCCGATCACCATCATGAAGAAGATCGCCGCAACGCAGATCGCAAGCCAAAGCGTCACGTTGGTGGGCGTGTACCAATGCACGGGACCATCGCCAAAGAGCGGCTTGACGATGAACTGATCCATCGGGTGAAACACCAACTCATTACGGACATCCTGCGGCACATCAGTCACGTCTGTCATCCTCTTCATCAGCAACCGATAGCGTCTCAGCCTGCTCGGCAGCACGGTCTTCGTTCATCTCTTTAGCCGAGCGCAACATTACCTTCACGCCCGCCGCGAAGCCCAGCATCGTAAACAGCACCATGAATATGGGCATCGTGCCAAACAGCGCATCCAGCCCCAATCCGATGCCGAAGCCGATACCCAGCCCCGAAACCATTTCGATCACCATACGCCACGCCATATTGGCCTGACTGAGGTGATGATCGACTCTTTGCGGGGGCGGCTCCTGTGACTTCCGCACCGCGGCAAGCTTTTTCTCAAGCGCGGCAAGGCGCTTAGGATCGGGCTCGCCTGGGGGGAGATCGGACATGGAATGACCCCGCTAAACTTGCAAGTTTGATAGACGCCACCCGCGCCTGAGTCAATCGCGTTAAGTCTTCGCTTGCGAACATTCAACGTATTGTATTTCAATCATTTTTAGAAACCGGCGAAAATTTATCCCGACCCATCTTCACGGAAATGCGAGCATCAGCATATTCAACCGATCGGTTGACGTTTTCACCAAGGCGCGCCATCACACGTGCATGATGTCGCCGCCCCGCCCCTCACTCGACGCGATTTTCGCCGCCCTGTCCGACCCGACGCGGCGGGCCATTTTGACGATGCTGCTCGAAGACGACATGGCGGTGACCGATGTTGCCGAGCCCTTCGCGATGTCGCTGGCGGCGATCTCAAAACATCTGGGCATTCTGGCAGAGGCCGGGCTGATATCGCAGGAAAAGCGCGGGCGCGTGAAATGGTGCAAGCTCGAACCGCTGTCCATGCAAGAGGCGATCACTTGGATTCAAGGGTTTGGCCAGTTCGAGCCGTTGGATTTTGACGCGTTCGAGCGGTTCTTGGAAACCGAATTGAGCGCGGATAGCCGCGCACAAAAAGAGACCCCGGACGCGATGCCGGGGTCAGGTTCGCCACGATAGAAAACGCGGGCGATCTGCGGGCCGCTCACGCGGCGCTGTAATACTCATACATCAGGTCCAGTGCCTCGAGGCCTGTTGCAACGCGCGCTACGGGTGCGGCTTTGGTGGGCTGATTGCGGGTTTCGGGCGTATAATAAGCCAAGTTTTCTTCGACTTCCGTCGCCACTTGCTTGCCCTTAGGGAAGTTTACGATGCTCGCCATGGGAACTCTCTCTTTTGATTTCGAGTTCCTCCCTGCGCAGTAATTTAGGCGGGTTTTCGGCTCTGCACAGTGCCCAATGCTGCAAACGCGCTATGCACTTGCTGCAACGCAGCAAAAAGGGCAGCTTTCGCCGCCCCTTAGCCAGTCTTTGGGACCGGCAGATGCCACCCCCCGATATGGGGTCGCGATCAAACCGTGCGGCTAACCATCATCTTTTTGATCTCGGCAATCGATTTCGCCGGGTTCAGGCCCTTCGGGCAGGTCTTGGTGCAGTTCATGATGGTGTGGCACCGATACAGTTTGAAGGGGTCTTCAAGCTGATCAAGGCGCTCGGCGGTGGCTTCATCGCGCGAGTCGATGATCCAACGATAGGCATGCAGCAGCGCTGCCGGGCCAAGATACTTGTCGCCATTCCACCAGTAGCTCGGGCACGAGGTCGAGCAGGACGCGCACATCACGCATTCATACAGACCATCAAGCTTCTTGCGATCTTCGATCGACTGACGCCATTCCTTTTCGGGACGGTTGGTCTTGGTTTCCAGCCACGGCATGATCGAGGCATGCTGCGCATAGAACATCGTCAGATCGGGGATCAAATCCTTGACCACTGGCATATGCGGCAGCGGGTAGATTTTGACGTCGCCCTTCACCTCATCCAGCCCGTAAATACAGGCCAGCGTGTTGATGCCGCCGATATTCATCGCACAGGACCCGCAAATCCCCTCGCGGCAAGACCGACGGAAGGTCAGCGTCGGATCGATCTCGTTCTTGATCTTGATCAGCGCGTCCAGAACCATCGGACCGCATTTGTCCATGTCTAGGAAATAGGTATCCAGACGCGGGTTTTCCCCGGTATCGGGGTCCCAGCGATAAATCTGGAATTTGCGGATAGTCTTGCCATCCGGCTTCGGCCAAGTCTTGCCGACGCGGATTTTAGAATTCTTCGGAAGCGTGAACTGAACCATTTCGGTCCCCCTTTTTCCGTCAATACGAATAGAGCGGCCGCGTGGGCATACGGCCGGATTTGCGATAGACACAGGCGTCATAGGCGGCCGAGGCATCGCCCTGAACCGTCGCGCCAAGATTGAGCTGAAGTTTCATCTTCGTGTAGGCACCGTCAGTGGTGGCCCCCATGCGCCCCTCGCCGCTGATCGGCGCCGAAGAAGCATATTGCGTATAGCACTGGCGTTCTGCGGTCTCGACGGTGACAGGGGCGCAGGCCGAAACAGCCAGCGGCAAGGCCAGCACAGCCATCGCGCGCCCCAAAGGCGCCGCCGATCCGTTCTGCTGACCTGTCCACCCCATGCGCATCCCCTAGTTCAGCCCGAGCTTGTTCTTGGCGATGCAAGTCACGGTATCGGGGCGTTTGGCGACATCCATCACGGTGGACACCGTGCTGTCGTCAATTCCCGTCACCGCAGCCTTGGCGATCGTAAAGACCTCGTTCATCGAGGCATTGTCGATGATGCAATCGGTCACCGGGGCGGCATTCAGCCCCGGCATTTTGCTTTCGACAACCGTGTTGACCACCGTCTTGGCCTGCCCGCGTGCAACCTCTTCAGCAGATTGCTGAAGCGGCGCGCTCATCTGGCAGGCGCAAAGCCCGGTCAGGGCCCCGAGGAACGCAAGCGAGCGCATCAATAGACCCGCTTCTTGGGCGCGATCTTTTTGAGATTGATGCCGCCCTGATCTTCGGGCGTCAGCGGGTCCATATGGACGGGGCGGAAGGTCAGATCGACCTTGTTGCCATCCACATGCATGATCGAGTGCTTGCGCCAAGTCGTATCGTCGCGATCGGGATAGTCCTCATGGGCATGTGCCCCGCGGGATTCCTTGCGCGCCTCGGCCCCGACGATGGTCGCCAGAGCGTTGGGCATCAGGTTCTCCAGCTCGAGCGTTTCCATCAGGTCCGAGTTCCAGACCAGCGAGCGGTCGGTGACCTTGATATCGTCAAGCTTGGCCGCCACGGCCGTCATCTTCTCGACGCCTTCGGCCAGCGTCTTGTCGGTGCGGAAGACGGCGGCATCCGATTGCATCGTCCGTTGCATCTCAAGGCGCAACTCGGCGGTGGGGGTGCCACCATCGGCGTAGCGGATCTTGTCGAACCGCTCGAACACGGCGTCGATCTTGGCTTTCGGGATCGCACGGTTCTCGGTCTCGGGGTCAATGATCTGACCGGCGCGGATAGCGGCGGCACGACCAAACACCACAAGGTCGATCAGCGAGTTCGAGCCCAGACGGTTCGCCCCATGCACCGAGGCAGAGCCGGCCTCACCCACGGCCATCAGGCCGGGAACGATCGCATCCGGGTTATCAGCGGCGGGGTTAATCACCTCGCCATGATAGTTCGTCGGGATACCGCCCATGTTGTAGTGCACCGTCGGCAGCACCGGGATCGGTTCTTTGGTGACGTCAACGCCTGCAAAAATCTTGGCGCTTTCCGAGATACCGGGCAGGCGCTCGTGCAGCGCTTCGGGCGGCAGGTGGCTGAGGTTGAGGAAGATGTGATCTTTGTGCTCACCCACACCGCGGCCTTCGCGGATTTCCATCGTCATGCAACGCGACACGACATCGCGCGAGGCTAGGTCTTTGTAGGTCGGTGCGTAACGCTCCATGAAACGCTCGCCTTCGGAGTTGGTCAGATAGCCCCCCTCGCCGCGCGCGCCTTCGGTGATCAGGCAGCCCGACCCGTAGATGCCGGTGGGGTGGAACTGCACGAACTCCATATCCTGCAGCGCAAGACCCGCCCGCGCCACCATGCCACCGCCATCGCCGGTGCAGGTATGCGCCGAGGTGGCCGAGAAGAACGCACGCCCGTAGCCACCCGTGGCCAGAACGACCATCTTGGCGTTGAAGACATGCATCGTGCCATCGTCGAGCTTCCAGCAAACGACGCCCTGGCATTGCCCGTCATCGGACATGATCAGGTCGATCGCAAAATACTCGATGTAAAATTCGGCATTATGCTTGAGCGATTGACCATAAAGCGTGTGCAAGATCGCGTGGCCGGTGCGGTCAGCCGCCGCACAGGTGCGCTGCACGGGCGGGCCTTCGCCGTATTCGGTGGTGTGGCCGCCGAAGGGACGCTGGTAGATTTTGCCCTCTTCGGTGCGCGAGAACGGCACGCCGTAATGCTCCAACTCGTAAACCGCTTTGGGGGCTTCCCGCGCGAGATATTCCATCGCGTCGTTATCGCCCAGCCAGTCAGAGCCCTTGATCGTGTCATACATATGCCACTGCCAGCTATCGGGGCCCATATTGCCCAGAGAAGCGGCGATGCCCCCCTGCGCGGCCACGGTATGCGAGCGCGTCGGGAACACTTTGGTCACGCAGGCTGTGCGCAGGCCTTGTTCGGCCATGCCGAGGGTCGCACGCAGGCCAGAGCCACCAGCGCCCACCACAACGACATCGTAATTATGCGTTTCGTATTCGTAAGCTGCCATTGTCTCGTCCTGACTTATCCGTTCGCGCCCAGCAGAAGGCCGATGAAGACCATCTTGCCGAGGGCATAGAGTGCTGTCGCCATGATGACATAGGCCAGCGAATGCATTGCGATCTTGAGCGCCTTGCCCGTGGTGCCGCGCGCGTAATCTTCGATCCAGATTTCGGTGCCCTTAGCGAAGTGGCGCATGCCGACGATCACGACCAGCGCGGTCAGAATTGCCGGGAAGGGCTGCGAGAAGGTGGCGATCACCGCTTGCTGGGGCAACCCAAGGGTCGTGCCCACGATATACAGCCAGGTCGGGATCATGAAGGCCAGCGCCACGGCAGAGGCCGACATCCACCAGTGATGCTCAGTCCCGGTGCCCGAAGCGCCTTTGCCAACGGCGCGTTTGCGATCAGTGAGGTAACGCATCTCGAGCCTCCGTTACAGATGAATGATGATAAGGGTCAGCGCGGTCAGCACGACCGAACCGATGATGCAGATCCAGCCAAGCAGTTCGGCTGTTTTGATATCCATCATCTTGGCACTGTCCCAGATGAGGTGCCGGATGCCCGCAAGGTAGTGATACCACACCCCCAGCAGCGACAACGTAAACACCAGATCGCCGAACCATGAGGTCGCAATCGCGTTCACGAAGTTAAAATAGCCCGGGCTCGTCGCAGCGGCGAGCAGCCACCAGACAAGCAGCAGCACCCCGACGATAATCCCGTTACCCGTGATCCGCGTCAGGATCGAGGACATCGAGGTCATTTGCGGGCGATAGATTTGGAGGTGGGGGGAAAGCGGGCGTTCAACCGGTTTCGCTTCAGCCATGTTCGGTCCCTTCGTGCTATGCCAATGAGCCGCGTGCGAGGGCACAAATGCGGCGAGGCTGGCCGGAATTGACTTTGGTGTAGCGTAATTTTCGCCGGAGTCACGAGGGCAGAGACAGGAATCCGACGGAAATTCGTCAAACAAGGGCGAAAAATCCGCTTTGTGATCACAAATTTTCAGAGCGTGATCACATGTTACCGCTCGAAGTCCTGCGCGCGGTCTCAGTCAGCACAAACTGCGGATCAAACCGGCATCAAGGCCCAATAGTCGAGATCAAGCAGCACTTCGGGGGCGTATTTCCCGTCTTCACCCTTATAGGTGAACTCTATCGCGCCCTGCTTGGTGGCCACCAAGCGCAGCCGGATCGCACCGACGCCGGGCGCAACTGTCTCGACCTTATCGAGCACCTCGGACCATGCCTTGACGGTGTCGCCCGCGAAACACGGGTTGGCATGGGCGCCGCCGTTCAGCGCCACAATCATCTGCGCATTGGCCAGCCCGTTGAAGGACAGCGCGCGCGCCATGCTGATGATATGCCCGCCATAGATCAGCCGCTTGCCATCCTCGCGGAAAGTTGCATCGAAATGCACCTTGGCGGTGTTCTGCCACAGTCGCGTGGCGATCATATGCTCGGCTTCTTCGATCGTGACGCCATCCACATGGTCGATCTTTTCGCCGATCTCGTAATCGCCCAGCCGATGCGGCTCGCCTGCCAGCTCGAAATCGTAATCGTCGAAACTTAACCCCTCGGGGATCACCAGATCAGCCGGGTCCACAACGCTCGCAAGATCGGGGATCACCGTTTCGGGCGCAGGCGCGTCAAAGTCGCGTTTGCGCACCATCACCCAGCGCACATATTCCAGAACGATCTCATTCACCTGATTGAATCCGCGCGTGCGCACATAGACCACGCCCGATTTTCCATTCGAGTTCTGTTTGACGCCGATCACCTGCGATTCCGAGCGCAGCGTATCGCCGGGATAGACCGGTTTGAGCCAGCGCCCCTGCGCATAGCCCAAATTCGCCACGGCATTGAGCGAAACATCCGGCACCGTTTTGCCAAACACGACGTGAAAGGCGATCAGATCATCCAGCGGCGACCCTTCCAGCCCGCAATTGGCAGCAAACTCGTCACTGGAATACAGCGCATGGCGCGCCGGATAGAGCGCATGATAAAGTGCGCGCTCGCCCTCTGCCACGGTGCGCGGCACGGCATGACGGATCACATCACCGACCGCGTAGTCCTCAAAGAAGCGACCCGGATTGGTTTTGCCCATCATTGCTCTCCCAGCTTCATGTCGGGGTGATAGTCCCCGTCGATTTCCTTGGTCACCGCCTGCGCGCAACGCATCACGCCGCGCGCGCCGTCAAAGGCATATTGCGGATCGCCATAAATCTCCCAGCCCTTCGACAGCGCCAGCGAGATCTTGTGACAAAAGGCAGACGTGTCGTCTTCGGTGAGCAGACGGTAGATTTTCATGTCAGGCCCCGAACGGGTTGTAGCCAAACCAGATATGGATCGCAGCGATCAGCCCATAAAGCACCAGCGTGCCCACGATCCCACCGATTTCCTTGCCGATATTGACCTGCGGATGGGGTATGGCCGGTTTGCTCTGCTTGTTGATCAAGATCACCTCGATCACCGCCCAAGCCAGCAGCCCGCCAAACAGGATAATGCCCGGCAGCGTCGGATTGACGAGCAGGTGGGCCAGCGCCCAGGTCTTCACGCCGGTCAGTTGCGGATGGCGGATCTTGCCGCTCAGCCACAGTTTCATGCCCGAAACCGCGAACAGATACACCGCGAACAGCATCAGCAGGTTGTTGATGCCCTTCAGCGCGGCATTGGGCGTCCAGAGGTAAAAGACCGGATCGCTCATCCGCCAGCCAAGGAACATCAGCACAAGGCTCAGCAGCACCAGCGCGGTCACCATCGGGCGCTCGGCCCCTTTCATCGCGCGCCGGAACCCCGGAAACAGCCGTTTCGCGAGATGTGCAAGCGACCACATGAGGACGCCGAGAATAAGTAATGCCATTGCGTAAGTCCCTTAGCTGCCAAGCGCGGCAATCGCCTGCGCTTTCGCCAAGACCTGCCGCGCGGTCACGATATGCAGATTTTCTACGATCTTACCATCCACAACCGCCACGCCCTGCCCTGCGGCCTTGGCCGCCTCAAAGGCAGTGATCTGGCGCTCGGCAAGGTTAATCTCGGCCTCGGACGGTGCGAAGGCGGCGTTGCAAACCTCAAGCTGCGCGGGATGGATCAGCGTTTTGCCATCAAAGCCCATGTCGCGGCCCTGATCGCATTCAAACTTGAGCCCCTCGTCATCCTTGAACGCATTATAAACGCCATCGACGATAATCTTACCATGCGCCTTGGCGGCCAGAAGACATAGGCCCAGCCCGGCTTGCATCGGCAAACGGTCAGCGCGGAAACGGCTACCCAGTTCCTTGGCCAGATCGTTGGTGCCCATCACCATACCCTCAAGACGCGGATAGGCGGCGATTGCGCCCGCATTGAGCATGCCCAGCGCCGTTTCCATCATCGCCCAAAGCGGCACGCCTTGGATGAGATCGGCCACGGCATCCAGATCCGCAGGGGTCGAGACCTTGGGGATCAGGATCGCATCAACCTTGGCGCCCGCGCGGATCGCATCGGCAAAAGCCAGCACATCTTCGCGCCCCCATTCGGTATCCAGCCCGTTCACGCGCACGATTTTCAGCCGCGCGCCGTAATCGGCCTCGCTCAGGGTTTTCGCCAAAAGCGTACGCGCATTGGCTTTCTCATCAATCGCCACCGCGTCTTCGAGGTCAAAGATAATCGCATCGCAGGCCAGCCCGGTCGCCTTTTCCAGCGCACGCTCCTTGGAGCCGGGAATGTAAAGGACGGAACGCGTCGGGTGAGCCATTTGATTCTCCATGTCGTAATTTTCTTTCGCCAGATCGCACATTTCGGACAGAATCGGCAAGGGTAGATTTGCCGCATCGCAGAAATGCGCTGCGTCGCGTCATCGTGGCGCGCTCGGTTAACCGTATTTTCGGACCTTCGCAGCAGGCTGGTGCCATTGTGTTCCGAGAGGGTTCGCCATGCTGCACAAGATGATCGCCTTGTCCTTTGGCTTTGTCGCGCTGATTCTACTCAGCGGGCGCAGCTTTGCCCAAGAGGCCACCTGCGCCCCACGCGATGATCTTATCGCACAGCTGCAATCGCGCTATCTGGAAACCCGGCGCGCCGTTGCGCTGGCGGCGAACAATTCGGTGGTTGAGGTGTTCGCCGCAGAGTCGGGCAGTTGGACGATTCTTGTGACCCAAGCTTCGGGGATGAGCTGTCTGATCGCCTCAGGCGAGGCGTTTGAGGCGGTGCGTGATCGCCTCCCGACGGCGGGCGCGCCGCTTTAAGGGAAGAGAGATTGCTGCACCAGCTTGAGAGAAATCAGCAAAAGCGCCCAGATCACGATCTTGTAAAAAATTGCGGTTGGCATCCGCTTCACCAGCCACACCCCCAGAAACACCGAGGCCGAGGCCGGAACCGCCAAGATCAGCGCCGTGCCAAGACTGTGCCAGTTCACCTCGCCCAGCGCGATATAGGGCCCAAGCTTGGCGAGGTTCACATAGGAAAACAGCACCGTCGCCGTGCCGGCAAAAACCTGTTTTGGCAGGTTCAGCGGGATCGTATAAGTTTGAAATGGCGGCGCGCCGGAATGGCTGACAAAGCTGGTGAACCCCGCGATTGTGCCCCAAAACAGACCCGGTGCGACCTTGGCCTCTTGCCGCGCGCCCATCTTGTGGCGCAACAACGCGTTCAGCGAGAACGCCACGCCAATCACCCCCACCATCAACGTCACCCAGCGCTCGGGCACAATTTCGGCAGTAGCCCAACCAATGCCGATGCCAATCGTTGTGGCGGGAATCATGATCAGCAAAACGCGCTTGTCGAATTCCTTGCGATAGGCCCAAAGCCCGAACATATCCGCGATGATATAGACTGGTAGCAGCAGCCCCGCCGCCTCGACCGGGTTCATCACCACCGCCAGCACCGGCACCGAGATCGAGGCCGCCATCGGGATGCCGCCCTTGGACAGGCCAACCATCACCGCCGCCAACAGCGCAATCGCCCAACCCGATGTCGTCAGTTCCAACATTGCGCCCAAACCTTGCTAGAATCGCCGCCCCTGTGCGCGCCCACAGTGCATGCCACGCAGTTAACCGTTTGGAAACCGTGCGCTTCGCAAAGGTAATGTGCATACGTCCGCCAAACCGCAAGCCCCCGCTATTTTTGCATACAATCGCATACATCCCAGCCCCGGAGGCGATGCCGCGCCGCAGAACCCTTGCCCTCGGGCTGGCAAAGCGCTAGGTGAACGGCGTCATATTTTCCCAATCCATCCACTCGGAGGACCAAATGGCCAGACCTAAAATCGCGCTTATCGGCGCAGGCCAGATCGGCGGCACGCTCGCCCATCTCGCAGCCATCAAGGAACTCGGTGACGTCGTTCTGTTCGACATCGCCGAAGGCACACCGCAGGGCAAAGCGCTCGACATCGCGGAATCCGGTCCTGCTGAGGGCTTCGACGCCTCGCTCAAGGGCACGACCGATTACGCTGATATCGCGGGCGCAGATGTGTGCATCGTGACTGCTGGCGTGCCGCGCAAGCCGGGCATGAGCCGCGATGACCTGCTGGGCATCAACCTCAAGGTGATGAAATCGGTCGGCGAAGGCATTGGGGCACATGCGCCCAACGCATTTGTGATCTGCATCACCAACCCGCTGGACGCGATGGTCTGGGCGCTGCAGCAATTCTCGGGCCTGCCGAAAGAGAAAGTCGTCGGCATGGCTGGCGTGCTCGATTCGGCGCGGTTCCGCCACTTCCTGAGCCTCGAATTCGGCGTCTCGATGCGCGATGTCACCGCATTCGTTCTTGGCGGTCACGGCGATACGATGGTGCCGCTGGCACGCTACTCGACCGTCGGTGGCGTCCCGCTGCCCGACCTGATCGAGATGGGCTGGACCACGCAAGAAAAGCTCGACGCGATCATCCAGCGCACCCGTGACGGTGGCGCCGAGATCGTTGGCCTGCTGAAAACCGGCTCGGCCTTCTACGCGCCCGCCACTTCGGCAATCGAGATGGCAGAAGCCTATCTCAAAGATCAAAAGCGCGTTCTGCCCTGCGCCGCCTATGTCAAAGGCGCGCTCGGCCTTGACGGCATGTATGTCGGCGTGCCGACCGTGATCGGCGCCGCTGGCATCGAGAAGATCATCGACATCAAGCTCAACAAAGACGAGCAGGCGATGTTTGACAAATCGGTAGGCGCCGTCAAAGGCTTGGTCGAGGCTTGCAAAGCGATCGACGGTTCGCTGGTCTGATCGATACCTGACTGTTTCGACATTAGGGCGCGCCGGATGGTGCGCCCTTTTTCATGCGCTCATCAAGGGCGCCGGATCAAAGCCGAGCATGTCATGCAACCGCGCAATCAGATCTGCCTCATGCGCGATCAACGCGCGGTCAAACGCGGCGGGGCTAAGATCGACCTTGCTGCCAAACAGCGCGTCAACCTCGGCGGCGATCGGCACATCGGGGCGCGTCAGCAACCCATGTTCTTCAAGTTCCACAGCCTCATAATCACGCAGGCCCTGCACCTGCCACCACAGATCGCGAAGCCCCTCGGGGTCGTCGGCGAAATCCGATGCGGCGGCAAACTGCGCCGTGCGCGGGGCGACATAGGGCACGGGTTGCCCCTGCACCTTCGTGGTGGCACGTCGCAGCATCTTGAGAATGTAATGCAGCGGCGTCAGCCCATCGAAATGCAGCAGGCGGGCGTTATAGCTGGGGCGATAGGGCAGATCGTTGACCTTGCTATCCCAATGCGACAGCGGGAAATGCACGCCAATTGCATAGCCATGCCCCGAGCGCACAATCGGCTTGCCCGCGATATGCCCGCCCACACCCCTGTTTAAAAATCGCTTGCGCGTGCCGTAAAACAGCAGGCCCTCTTTTTCGAACCCATCCCATTTGCGCCGAAATGCGCCCTCGAAAATTGTCGCCCCCGGTCCCTCGTCAAGATAGCAGCGCTCATCGACCTCAAAGCGAATCCAGGCTTTTTGCGGGCCGGTTTTTTCCAGCTCCCACTCCAAGGGGCGCTCAACGCGGACATATTCATCGGCATCGCAATGCACGAGCCAATCCAGCTTGGTCTCATTGAGAATACGGGTCGCGTTGTATTTCTGGCGCCCCTGATGGCGCGCGGGGCGTTTCTTGCGCCATCCCTGTTGCCAACCATCCTCGCCACTCTGATGCACATGCGCGCCCGCGACATCGGCCAAAAGCGTCTCGGCCTCGGCATTGGGGCGGTCCAGAAAGACATGCACTTCGCGCGCGCCCGCTGCCAGGTGATGGGCCACGAACGCCGCGACAAGTGGCGCAGGTTCGTCCACGGTGGAAACCACGCCCCAACTGGGCATTTGCGGGTCTTGCGTCATACGGCCGTCATACTCCGTTCGATAGATACGCGCGCAGGTGACTCGATTTTGACGAGTCGCGCCAGTGCAAGCAGGTCACAGCCGACAAATTTGCTTTTGTGATCACACCCTGATGGCGCGTGATCACAAAAGCAAGATTTTCACACGACTCTGAGCAAAGACAACCGATTTAGGTTTTTTAAACGGCGCAAACGCCCTAGAAGCCCTGCCAATCGCACCAGCAACCAGCATGGGGTATCTGAGGATGAACATCCACGAGTATCAGGCCAAACAGCTTCTCAAGAGCTATGGCGCACCGGTCTCTGACGGCCGCGTTGTGCTTCGGGCCGAAGACGCCAAAACCGCCGCCGGAGAGCTTGACGGCCCGCTTTGGGTCGTGAAGGCGCAAATCCACGCCGGCGGACGTGGCAAAGGCCATTTCAAAGAGCCCGAAGCGGGCGAAAAAGGCGGCGTGCGCCTTGCGAAATCGGTCGAAGAGGCCGAAACGCTGGCCAAGCAGATGCTTGGCAAAACACTGGTGACGCACCAGACTGGCCCGGCGGGCAAGCAGGTCAACCGTATCTATATCGAAGACGGTTCGGACATCACGCGCGAGCTGTATCTTGCACTTCTCGTGGATCGCGTGTCCTCGCGCGTTTCGATCGTGTCCTCGACCGAAGGCGGCATGGACATCGAAGAAGTCGCAGCCTCCACCCCGGAAAAAATCCTGAGCTTCTCGATTGATCCCGCCACGGGTTATCAAGCGTTCCACGGCCGTCGCGTCGCGTTCTCGCTGGGTCTGCAAGGTGTGCAGGTCAAGCAGATGGTCGCGCTGTTGGGCAATCTCTACAAAGCCTTCATCGAGAAAGACATGGAGCAGCTTGAGATCAACCCGCTGATCGTGATGACCGACGGCAATCTCAAAGTTCTCGACGCGAAAGTCGGCTTTGACGGCAACGCGATGTATCGCCAGCCCGATATCGCCAATCTGCGCGACGAAAGCGAAGAAGATTCCAAAGAGCTTGAAGCGTCGAAATACGACCTGAACTACATCGCGCTTGACGGTGAGATCGGCTGCATGGTGAACGGCGCAGGTCTGGCGATGGCCACGATGGACATCATCAAACTTTACGGCGCGGAACCGGCCAACTTCTTGGATGTCGGCGGTGGCGCGACCAAGGAAAAAGTGACCGAAGCGTTCAAAATCATCACCTCGGACAAGAACGTCAAAGGCATTCTCGTCAACATCTTCGGCGGCATCATGCGCTGCGACATCATCGCCGAGGGCGTAATTGCCGCGGTGAAAGAGGTCGGTCTGCAAGTGCCGCTCGTTGTGCGCCTTGAAGGCACCAACGTGGAACTCGGCAAAGACATCATCAAGAACTCCGGTTTGAACGTGATCGCGGCCGACAACCTGTCGGACGGTGCCGAGAAAATCGTCAAAGCGGTGAAAGGTTAATCCCATGGCAGTCCTCGTTAACGAAAACACCAAAGTCATCTGCCAGGGCTTCACCGGCTCGCAGGGCACGTTCCACTCGGAACAGGCGATTGCCTATGGCACGAAAATGGTTGGCGGCGTGACGCCGGGCAAAGGTGGTCAAGACCATCTCGGCCTGCCGGTCTTCAACTCGGTCCACGAAGCGAAAGCCAAGACCGAAGCCAACGCGACCGTGATCTACGTGCCGCCGCCCTTCGCAGCGGATTCCATCCTTGAGGCGATCGACGCCGAGATGGAGCTGATCGTGTGCATCACCGAGGGTATCCCGGTGCTCGACATGATGAAGGTCAAGCGCGCGCTGATCGATTCCAAATCGCGCCTGATCGGCCCGAACTGCCCCGGTGTCATCACGCCCGACGCCTGCAAGATCGGCATCATGCCCGGCCACATCCACAAGCGTGGCTCGGTCGGTGTTGTCTCGCGCTCGGGCACGCTGACCTATGAAGCTGTGAAACAGACCACCGATATGGGTCTGGGCCAGTCCACCGCAGTGGGCATCGGCGGCGACCCGATCAAAGGGACCGAGCATATCGACGTGCTCAACATGTTCCTCGATGATCCGGAAACCACCTCGATGATCATGATCGGTGAAATCGGCGGTTCGGCCGAAGAAGAAGCCGCCGAATTCCTCGCCGAGCAGCGCAAAAAAGGCCGCTGGAAACCCACCGCGGGCTTCATCGCGGGCCGTACGGCTCCTCCCGGCCGTCGCATGGGCCATGCCGGTGCGATCGTCGCAGGCGGCAAAGGCGATGCCGAATCCAAGATCGAAGCGATGAAATCGGCCGGTATCGTGGTTGCTGACAGCCCCGCGACGCTGGGCGAAGCGGTCATGAAGGCGATCAAAGGCTAAGGCCAATCGCGCCGCGCCTTTCGGGGCGCGGCGCGGCGAAACGGAGGGCGACCCGATGCTGCTGCACACAGCCATGCGCGCGCGCCACCCCTTTGCGGGGCTGGTGTTTTGCGCGCTGCTTGCGGGATGTGTAACGCAGCGCGACCCCTCAGTCGGGCCGGGCGGCGATCTGGCACCGGCGCGCGCAAGCTCCTCCAATCTCCCGCTTGGTCCGGCTGTCCCGGTTGATGACCGCTCACATGCGATGTTTCAGGCGCTGACCGGGATCAATGGCGACGCGGTCGCAAGCGTTCAAATTGGCACACCACTAAGTTACGTCTGGTTCGATGGGGCCGCCGCAAACCCGCAACGGGTCGCTGAGGCACCGGTTCGGATGTGCACCGCGCGTGGAAGCCTCGTGAAAAGCACCTATATCACACAGCCTAAGGACAATACGCCCGGGGTTAAGGTTTTGGTTATAGAGTGTCTGACATGAAGTTGCTTTCAAAGCCAAGGGTCGCTTCCACCACCACAGGAGCCATCGCATGACGAAACCGTTTTTCCTGCCCGTCACCGTCATTTCCGGCGCCTCTTTAGCAGCAGGATGCACCGCACCGGGTCATCGCGACCGCGCCTTTGACGCTTATGCTGCGCCTTCGGCCGTCTCGCCTGAAGACTATGTCAGCCACTATG
This sequence comes from Thioclava arctica, assembly GCF_040892615.1. NCBI lineage: Bacteria > Pseudomonadati > Pseudomonadota > Alphaproteobacteria > Rhodobacterales > Paracoccaceae > Thioclava > Thioclava arctica. The sequence goes on along the minus strand of NZ_JBFRYC010000005.1, from coordinate 99,621 downwards.
CGATCCAGTCGGGCAAAGATGTCGTGCGCCCCTCAACTGCCGCAACCGATACCAACCTGATCAATGCCCCCACACGGCTGCGCGTGGCCGCGACAAACCCCGCAACGGGACAAAGCGCGATGATCACAAACCGACCTTTGACGCTGGGCGAGCGCGAGCGCATCAGCGCAGATAAATGCCGCTCTGTCGGCAAGATACTCGTTTCAACACGGCATGTCGGCACTTCGACTATCGCTGACTGCCGCTGATCCATCTTACCCTCCGAGGTTACAAAAATGACCGAACAATCCCCTAATGATCAGTTCAACGCCTCACAATTTCTGCAAGGCGCCAACGCGGAATATGTCGAGCAGCTTTATGCGCGCTTCGCCGAAGACCCGTCTTCTGTGGACACGGCTTGGGCTGCGTTTTTTGCCTCGCTGGGTGATCCCGAGCAAGACGTCAAGAAATCGGCCGCCGGTGCAAGCTGGGAGCGCAGCGATTGGCCGCCGGTCTCGTCAGACGATCTGACGGCGGCACTCACGGGCGAATGGCCCGCGACCGAGGGCAAGGCCGTTGCCGAGAAGATCAAGAAAAAAGCCGCTGATGCGGGCGTTGCCATTGATGAGGGCGCGATCAAACGCGCCGTGCTGGATTCGATCCGCGCGCTGATGATCATCCGCGCGTTCCGGATCCGGGGGCACCTTGCCGCTGATCTTGACCCGCTGGGGATGCGCGAAGAATTGCCCCATCCCGAACTGGACCCGAAAAGCTACGGCTTTACCGATGCCGATATGGATCGCCCGATCTTCATCGACAACGTTCTGGGGCTGGAAGTCGCCTCGATGCGTCAGATCATGGATCTTGTGAAACGCACCTATTGCGGCACCTTCGCGCTGCAATACATGCATATTTCCGACCCCGTGCAATCGTCCTGGCTCAAAGAGCGGATCGAGGGTTACGGCAAGGAAATCACCTTTACCAAGACCGGACGCCGCGCGATCCTCAACAAGCTGGTTGAGGCTGAGGGGTTCGAGAAATTCCTGCACGTCAAATACATGGGCACCAAGCGTTTCGGCCTTGATGGCGGCGAGGCGCTGATCCCCGCGATGGAGCAGATCATCAAACGCGGCGGTCAGTTGGGCCTGCAAGAGGTCGTGATCGGCATGCCCCACCGGGGCCGTCTGTCGGTGCTGGCCAATGTGCTGAGCAAACCGTTCCGCGCGATCTTCCACGAATTCCAAGGCGGCTCGTTCAAGCCCGAAGACGTGGATGGCTCGGGCGATGTGAAATATCACCTCGGCGCTTCGGCGGATCGTGAGTTTGACGGCAACAAGGTTCACCTGTCGCTGACCGCCAACCCCAGCCACCTTGAGGCCGTGAACCCGGTCGCCTTGGGCAAAGTGCGCGCCAAGCAGGACCAGCTGAACGATCAGGCCGACCGCACCAAGGTGATGTCGATCTTGCTGCATGGCGATGCGGCCTTTGCCGGTCAGGGTGTGGTTGCGGAATGTTTCCAGCTTTCGGGCATTCGCGGTCACCGCACAGGCGGCACGATCCACCTTGTCGTGAACAACCAGATCGGCTTTACCACCGCGCCGCACTTCTCGCGCACCTCGCCCTATCCGACCGATCTGGCCCTGATGGTCGAGGCCCCGATCTTCCACGTCAACGGCGATGACCCCGAGGCCGTGGTGCACGCCGCACGCGTCGCCATCGAGTTCCGCCAGAAATTCCACAAAGACGTGGTGATCGACATCTTCTGCTACCGCCGCTTTGGTCACAACGAAGGCGACGAGCCGATGTTCACCAACCCGGTGATGTACAAGGCGATCAAGACCCACAAGACCACCTTGCAGCTTTATACCGAACGTCTGATCGCAGACGGGCTGATGCCCGAAGGCGAGATCGAGGATATGAAAGCCGCGTTCCAAGCCCATCTCAACGAAGAATTCGAGGCCGGGAAGGTGTTCAAACCGAACAAGGCCGACTGGCTCGACGGTCGCTGGTCCGGCTTTGAGCAGGAAAAAAGCGAGTATGAACCCGGCTCAACCGCGATTTCTCCCGATACATTCGCTGACGTCGGCAAAGCATTGGTCACGCCGCCCGACGGGTTTGCGCTGCACAAGACCGTTGCGCGCCTGCTGGAAAACAAAAAGCAGATGTTTGAAACGGGCACCGGCTTTGACTGGGCCACTGCCGAGGCCTTGGCGTTCGGCTCGCTCGTCACTGAAGGGGTGCCGGTGCGCCTGTCAGGGCAGGACGCCACGCGCGGCACCTTCTCGCAGCGCCATTCGGCCTTTGTCAGCCAGACCGACGAGGACCGCTATTACCCGCTGAACCACATCCGCGAGGGCCAAGCCCGGTTCGAGGTCATCGACTCGATGCTTTCGGAATACGCGGTGCTAGGTTTCGAATATGGCTACTCGCTGGCTGAACCCAGCACGCTGACCCTGTGGGAGGCGCAATTCGGTGACTTCGCCAATGGCGCGCAGATCATGTTCGACCAGTTCATCAACTCGGGCGAGCGCAAATGGCTGCGCATGTCGGGGCTCGTCTGCCTGCTGCCGCACGGCTTTGAGGGTCAAGGCCCCGAGCACAGCTCGGCCCGTCTTGAGCGTTACCTGCAGAACTCGGCGGAAGATAACTGGATCGTGGCGAACTGCTCGACCCCGGCGAACTACTTCCACATTCTGCGCCGCCAAATCCATCGCGACTTCCGCAAGCCGCTGATCCTGATGACGCCGAAATCGCTGCTGCGTCACCCGAAATGCGTCTCCAAAGCCGATGAATTCACCACCGGCTCCACGTTCCACCGCGTATTGTGGGATGATGCGGAAATGGGCAATTCGGATCTCAAGCTGAAATCCGACGACAAGATCAAGCGCGTCGTGATCTCCTCGGGCAAGGTCTATTATGACCTGCTCGCTCAGCGTGATGAACGCGGCCTTGATGATGTCTACCTGCTGCGTCTCGAACAGTTCTACCCGTTCCCCGCGCAGGCGATGACCAAGGAACTCACCCGGTTCAAGAATGCCCAGATCGTCTGGTGTCAGGAAGAGCCGAAAAACCAAGGCGCGTGGAGCTTTGTCGAGCCCTATATCGAATGGGTTCTCGCCAAGATCGACGCCAAACATGCCCGTGCGCGCTATGCCGGTCGCGGTGCCTCGGCCTCGCCCGCAACGGGTCTGGCGAGCCGCCACAAAGCCGAGCAGGAAGCGCTCGTCAACGATGCATTGGAGGGTTGATTGATGTCCACTGAAGTCCGCGTCCCGACGCTTGGAGAAAGCGTCACAGAGGCCACCGTCGCCACCTGGTTCAAGAAGCCGGGCGATCCGGTCGCCGCCGATGAGATGCTGTGCGAATTGGAAACCGATAAGGTGACCGTCGAGGTGCCCGCGCCCGCCGCTGGCACTTTGGGCGAGATCGTCGCCGCCGAGGGTGAAACCGTTGGTGTCGACGCCTTGCTGGCAACAATCGAAGCCGCCGGGGCTGGCACCGCCGCTCCGAAACAACAAGATAAACCGGCGGAGAAGCCCGCTGCAGCCCAATCGAATGAGGGAAAAATGGTCGACGTAATGGTGCCCAGCCTTGGTGAATCTGTCACTGAGGCCACAGTTTCGACGTGGTTCAAAAAGGTTGGCGATGTGGTCGCGGCCGATGAGATGCTCTGCGAGCTGGAAACCGATAAGGTCTCCGTCGAAGTGCCCGCCCCTGCGGCTGGTGTGTTGCAGGAAATCGTCGCCGAAGAAGGCGCGACCGTGGATGCCTCCGCCAAACTGGCCGTGATCGCCGAGGGCGCAAGCGCCGGTGCAGCACCTGCCGCTCCCGCCGCGAAATCCGACGCCCCCGCCACGGGTGGCAAGGATGTCGAAGACGCCCCTTCGGCCAAAAAACTGATGGCTGAAAAGAACATCGACCCGTCCTCGGTTCAGGGCTCGGGCAAAGATGGCCGGATCATGAAGGAAGACGTGACCAAGGCCGCATCGGCCCCCAAAGCGGCCTCTGTTTCGGTCGCCCCTGCCCCCGCCGCCACCCCGCGCGGCCCGATCAACGCCGATGACGGCGCACGCGAAGAACGGGTGAAAATGACCCGCCTGCGCGCCACCATCGCCAAGCGCCTGAAAGACAGCCAGAACACCGCCGCGATGCTAACCACCTATAACGAGGTGGACATGTCGGGCGTCATGGACCTGCGTAACGAGTACAAGGACCTGTTCCTGAAAAAGCACGGCGTGAAACTGGGCTTCATGTCCTTCTTCGTCAAAGCCTGCTGCCATGCGCTGAAAGAAGTCCCCGAGGTCAATGCCGAGATCGACGGCAACGAAGTGGTCTACAAGAACTACGTCCATATGGGCGTGGCGGTCGGCACGCCGTCGGGTCTCGTGGTGCCGGTGGTGCGCGATGCCGATAAGATGGGCTTTGCCTCGATCGAGAAAACCATCGCCGAAATGGGCACCCGTGCGCGTGACGGCAAACTCTCGATGGCCGACATGCAGGGCGGCTCGTTCACCATCTCGAACGGTGGCGTTTACGGCTCGCTGATGTCCTCGCCGATCCTCAACCCGCCGCAATCGGGTATCCTCGGCATGCACAAGATTCAGGACCGCCCGATGGTCGTGAACGGTGAAATCGTGATCCGCCCGATGATGTATCTCGCACTCAGCTACGATCACCGCATCGTCGACGGCAAAGGCGCCGTGACCTTCCTCGTGCGTGTCAAAGAAGCACTCGAAGACCCGCGCCGGTTGCTGATGGATCTGTGATCCCTCTGGAAGGTGCCGCCCTCAGCCCTTCCTCTTGATCGAAATATCCCCGGGGGGTCCGGGGGGCAGGCAGCCCCCCGGTCCGCCCTCTCAACCGGGAGCGACCCATGACCCCCGAACTCACCACCCTTGCACTCGCAATTCTGCTGCATATGGCCCTGATGGCTGCCTATTCAGTGAAGGCCAATCGCGAGCTGGGCCCGAAATACCCGCTCTCTCCGCGTGATGCTGCGCCGCCCAAGCCACTTTCGCCCGGCTGCGCGCGGATGCAGCGTTCGGTGAACAATTCCTTTGAAAGTCTGATCCTGTTTGCGCCCGTCGCGCTGATGGTGGGGCTGACGGGGCAATCCACCGAGGCCACGGCCACGTTTTCCGCGATCTTCCTGATCGCGCGCCTGCTGTATATCCCGGCCTATGTGGCGGGACTGGTGCCTTGGCGCTCGCTGATCTGGGGCGTTGGATTTTTCGCAACTCTGGCGCTGGCGATTGCCGCGCTGATCTGAACACCGGCGCGCCCTTTGTGCGCCCTCGAATGAACCGTAAGGAGCAAGAAAATGGCTGATTATGATGTGATCGTTATCGGCGCTGGCCCGGGCGGCTATGTCTGCGCCATCCGCTGCGCCCAGTTGGGGCTGAAAACCGCTGTGGTCGAAGGCCGTGAGACGCTGGGTGGCACCTGCCTGAATGTCGGCTGTATCCCCTCCAAGGCGCTTTTGCACGCCACCCACCAGCTGCACGAAGCCGAGCATAACTTCGCCAAGATGGGCCTGAAGGGCAAATCCCCTTCGGTCGACTGGAAACAGATGCAGGCCTATAAGCAAGACGTGATTGACGGCAACACCAAGGGCATCGAGTTCCTGTTCAAGAAGAACAAAGTCGACTGGCTCAAGGGGTGGGGCTCGATCCCCGAGGCGGGCAAGGTCAAGGTCGGCGATGAGGTTCACACCGCCAAATCCATCGTGGTTGCGACCGGCTCCGAGCCCTCCTCGCTGCCCGGTATCGAGATCGACGAGAAGACCGTTGTGACCTCGACTGGCGCGCTGTCGCTTGGCAAGATCCCGAAATCGATGGTCGTGATCGGCGCAGGCGTGATCGGGCTTGAGATGGGTTCGGTCTATGCGCGTCTGGGCGCCGAGGTGACGGTGGTCGAATATCTCGACGCGATCACGCCCGGCATGGATGGTGAAGTGGCGCGCTCCTTCCAAAAGATCCTGACCAAGCAGGGGCTGAAATTCGTCCTTGGCGCGGCGGTTCAGGCTGTGGATGTAAAGAACGGCAAGGCCACGGTGAAATACCAGCTGCGCAAGGATGATAGCCAAGCCACGATCGACGCAGAGACCGTACTTGTCGCCACCGGGCGCAAACCCTACACGGATGGTTTGGGTCTTGAGGGTGCGGGCGTCGAACTGCTGCCGCGCGGTCAGATCAAGATCGACGATCATTGGAAAACCTCGATCCCCGGCATCTACGCCATCGGCGATGCGGTTGTTGGCCCGATGCTGGCCCACAAGGCCGAAGACGAGGGCATGGCTGTCGCCGAGGTCATCGCAGGCAAGCATGGCCATGTGAATTACGCCGTGATCCCCGGCGTGATCTACACCACCCCCGAGGTCGCCTCCGTGGGCCTGACCGAAGAGGCGCTCAAGCAAGAGGGGCGCGCCTATAAGGTCGGCAAGTTCTCGTTCATGGGCAATGCGCGCGCCAAGGCAGTGTTTCAGGGCGAAGGCTTTGTAAAGCTGATCGCTGACAAGGAAACCGACCGCGTGCTCGGCTGCCACATCATCGGCCCCGGCGCGGGCGATTTGATCCACGAGATCTGCGTCGCGATGGAATTCGGCGCCTCGGCACAGGATGTAGCGCTGACCTGCCACGCCCACCCGACCTTCTCGGAAGCCGTGCGCGAGGCCGCGCTGGCCTGCGGCGACGGCGCGATTCACGCGTAAGCAGCACGGCTCCAGCGATGACAAAGGGCGGCCCAGTGGCCGCCCTTTTTTTATTCCGGCACTGATGCTAGCATCAAAGCGAAACAGATCGGACCAATTTCCAAAGATGCATTTCAGACGCCTCGCCTATCTGGCGCTGACAATTGCCCTAGGCTTGCCAGCGGGGTATCTGCTGCACGAAAGCTATCACCATAGCCGCCGCGATCCAGCTCGCGAGATATTTTCGATGTTCGAAGAGCGCTGTCTGCCAAAGCTGTATGGTGCCCCCGAAGACCACCAAGGTTTGATCGAAGCACCGATGTCGCTCCACTATACGGATTTCATCGACCCGCTCAGCCGCTTCTCATTGGCAGAAAATAGCAATGACTACAGCGTGGAAGACCTCTTTTCCCCGATCGACGCCAAGCAGGCGCGGGAACTGGCGGCCCTTGCTAGAGCGCGTATCCCTGAACTCATTGGACTTGCTGAAAGCCACGACATCGACCCCATCGGCGACATGGCGATTGGCTGGATGCAGGGTGAACCTGGATCGCCTGAACGCTGGGGCGTCACCTTGTTTCGCTTCGGACCTGGGATGCTTTCACTGTCGTTGCACCTACCCGCAGAGTTGCGCCCTCAATCCTCACTATGATCCGCTGCAGCCTGCATTTTATCGGCGAATTCCCGGCGCAATTCGCGGCGTAGTTCCGCCGCGCGCCAGCGGTGTTTTTCCTCGCGCGTCTCGGGAGCCAGCTTGGGCACGGCGACGGGCTTGCCGTTCGCATCCACCGCGACCATCGTGAAATAGCAGCTATTGGTGTGGCGGCGCGTGCCTGCGGTGATATTCTCGGCCTCAACGCGAATGCCGATCTCCATCGAGGTGCGCCCCGTATGGTTGACGCTGGCGCGAAACGTCACCAGTTCGCCCACGTTGATCGGTTGCTGAAAGGTCACCTGATCAACGCTCAGCGTCACCGCATATTGGCGCGAGTAGCGCGAGGCGAGCGAGAAGGCCACGCGATCAAGCCATGCCAGCAACGCCCCGCCATGCACTTTGCCCGAAAAATTCGCCTGATCGGGCGTCATCAGCACCGACATTTCCAGCTGTTTGCGTTCTTCCGGGCTTAGCGGGGTCGTCATGGCATTCCTTTCAGATCAAACCGCGATATTGTCGATCAAGCGCACATCGGCCAGCCAAAGCGCAACCAGCATGCGCACGGGCTGTGACAAATCGGACGCGGGGCGAAGGCCATCCACGGTGCGCAATTCCAGATATTCGATATCGCGAAACCCGGCCTCAAGCAGCGCGGCCTGCGCATCCATCAGCGCCGCTTGCACCGCCTTGCCCTCGCGCATGTCACTCGCGGCCGCTTGCATCACCGCATGCAAAACGGGTGCGACGGCACGCTCCGCCGCGCTGAGGCGCACATTGCGCGACGACATCGCCAGCCCGTCTTCCTCGCGGATTGTGGGGCAGCCGATGATGCGCACGGGAATGTTAAGATCGCGCACGAAACGCTGCACGACCTGCAATTGCTGCCAGTCCTTTTCGCCAAAAAACGCGCGCCCTGCCTGCGTCATGCCAAACAGTTTTGAACAGACCGTGGCGACCCCGTCGAAGTGACCGGGGCGAAACGTGCCCTCCAGCGGTTCGGTGATGCCGCTGACCGTGACGGTGGTGGCGAAGCCGTCCGGGTAAACCTCATCAACGCCGGGCGCGAACAGCACATCGACGCCCTCGCTATCGAGCAGCGCCAGATCATGCGCCTCATCGCGGGGGTATTTTTCCAGATCCGAGGCATTGTTGAACTGCATCGGATTGACGAAAACCGTCACGATCACGCGGTCGGACTGTTCGCGTGCGGCCCGTGCAAGGCTTAGGTGCCCCTCATGCAGCGCGCCCATCGTCGGCACCACGCCCACCAGCATCCCCGAGCGTTTCCACCCCGCCACCTTCTCGCGCAGCTCATCGGCACTGCGGATGACTTCGGTCATTTTTTCACCTCATCGGCAAAGACATGTTCCGGACCGGGGAAGCTGCGCGCACGCACCTCGGCGGCATAATCAGAAACGGCCTGATCGGCAGCCTCGCCCAGCGCGCCAAAGCGTTTGACGAATTTCGGTTTGAACTCGGTGAACAGCCCCAGCATGTCGTCAACCACAAGCACCTGTCCGTCACAGCCTGCCCCAGCACCGATGCCCACGGTGGGAATGGCAATCTCGGCAGTGATCTGATCGGCCAAGCCTTGGGGCACCTTTTCCAGCACGACCGAGAACGCCCCGGCATCCGCCACCGCGCGCGCATCTGCGATCAGGCGCGCACGATCTTCGCCCCGCCCCTGCACCTTGTAGCCGCCCAGCGTGTTCACCGATTGCGGCGTCAGCCCGATATGCGCCATCACCGGAATGCCACGCGCGACCAGAAAGGCGATGGTTTCGGCCATATGCTGACCGCCTTCCAGCTTGACCGCGCCGGCCCCAGTCTCGGCCATCAGGATTGCGGCATTGGCGAAGGCCTGCTGCGGGCTTTCCTCGTAGCTGCCAAAGGGCATGTCGATCACCATCAGCGCGTTTTGCAGACCTCGCGCCACTGCCTGCCCGTGCATCACCATCATCTCCATCGTGACGCCAAGGGTCGAGGGCAGCCCGTGCAGCACCATGCCCACGGAATCGCCCACCAGCACCAGATCGCAATGTGGATCGACCACCTTGGCAATCGGCGTGGTATAAGCGGTCAGGCACACGATAGGGGCCCCGCCCTTCATCGCGACGATATCTGCGGGCATTTTCTGCCGCGTGTTTGAGCTGGCACTCATGGTCGATCCTCCCTTGCCTTTGGGTCAAATATCTAGCGGTTCAGACCCCGTGAGGGAAGATAACATTGCTGCAACGCGGCGTTACAGGGCAAAGCGGCGTGAAAATTCCCCCCGAGCTATCGCGATTGATTGCCCCGCCGTGATGCCACTTGATCACGAGGCAAAACCCGCCGATCATCTGGAGATTCAATGCTATCGGAGTGAGCCTCATGAAGATGCGCCTTTTTACTGCCCTTGCCGTGCTTGCGCTATCGGCCACCACAGCTTGGGCCGCGAAGGATACGATCACGCTGGGCATGGTGCTGGAGCCGCCAAACCTTGACCCGACCGCCGGGGCCGCTGCCGCGATCGACGAGGTGGTTTATGCCAATGTGTTTCAGGGTCTGACACGGTTTGGCCCTGACGGTTCAATCCGACCAGACCTGGCCAAAAGCTGGGATATTTCCGGCGATGGGCTGAGCTATACCTTTCATTTACAAGATGGCGTGACCTTTCAAGACGGGTCGCGTTTTGACGCTGAGGATGTGAAATTCTCGCTTGATCGTGCCCGCGCGGAGGATAGCGCGAATGCGCAAAAGGCGCTGTTTACCGGGATCGAAAGCGTCGATGCGCTTGATCCGCTGACGGTCAAGCTGACGCTCAAGGCCCCCGATGGTGCGCTGCCGTTCAAGCTGGCTTGGGGCGATGCCGTGATGGTCGCGCCTGAAAGTGCCGATCAAAACGCCACCCATCCCATCGGCACCGGCCCGTTCATGTTCAAGGATTGGGCGCAGGGCGATCATATTACGCTAAGCGCCTATGAGGGCTATTGGGGCCCCCAGCCGAAACTGCGCGAGGCGACGTTTCGCTTTATTTCCGACCCGACGGCGGCATTCGCGGCGATGATGGCAGGCGATGTCGATGCCTTCCCGAACTATCCCGCGCCCGAAACGGCAGCGCAATTCAAATCCGATCCGCGCTTTAAGCTGATCATCGGCTCGACCGAGGGCGAGACGATTTTGGCGATGAACGAGCGCAACGCACCGCTCAACGATATTCGTGTGCGTGAGGCTATCGCCCATGCAATCAACCGCAAAGACCTGATTGATGGTGCGATGTTTGGCTATGGCACGCCGATTGGCACCCATTTCGCGCCGCATAACCCGGCCTATGTCGATCTGACCGCATTATCGAATTACGACCCCGAAAAATCCAAAGCGCTGCTGAAAGAGGCGGGCGTAAGCAATCTGAAGCTGCGCCTCGCGCTACCGCCGCCCTCTTACGCGCGCCGCTCGGGCGAGATCATTCAAGCGGAACTGGCCGCCGTGGGTATTCAGACCGAGATCACCAACATGGAATGGGCCGATTGGCTCGAACGGGTGTTCAAGGGCCATGATTACGACCTTTCCATCGTCAGCCATACCGAGCCGATGGATATCGGCATCTACGCCCGGCCCGACTACTATTTCGGCTATCACAGCGAGAAATTCGATGCGGTGATGGCGGAGTTGGAGAAAACCTCGGACGCGGCCAAGCGCACCGAATTGTTGCAAGACGCCCAGCGCATTTTGGCGCAGGATTACGCCAATGGGTTCTTGTTCCAACTGCCCAAGATCGGCGTGGCGAATGCCAAGATCGAAGGCTTGTGGGAAAACGCGCCCACGCAGGCGAATGATCTGACGGCGGTTTATTGGGAGGAGTAATCGACACGCCGCCGTCATCCATGACGGCTAGTGAAATGCTTGCCAGATTTTTCAGTCTGGCGTCTGATCAAGTCACAGCCCCAACCAAGCGGGCTAACCAACAAATATCAATTTCAAGGAGTCCAATATGACCCGAACCAAGCGCCACCTCGCCAGCCTGATGCTGGGGGCCGCCACCCTTTGCCTGATGGGCACCGCACCCGCGCGCGCCGAAACCGTCAAGCTGACCATCCTTGGCGTCGGTGACATCTATAATTTCGACGGGGATGGCCAGCGCGGCGGTTTCGCACGCCTCAACGCAGTGGCCAAGAAAGAGCGCGCCGACAATCCAAACACGCTTTACGTTTTTGACGGTGACATGCTGTCGCCTTCGCTGCTTTCCGGCATCGACGAGGGGCAAAATACGATTGATCTGACCAATCTCGTGCCCTTCGATATCGCGGTGCCGGGCAACCACGAGTTTGATTTCGGACCGGCCAATTTCGAACAGAAGATGGCGGGATCGAAATATCCTTGGGCCGCGATCAATATCACGCAGGCCGATGGCTCGCCGATCAAGGGGCTTGGCGGGGTGATGACCAAAGAGATCGGCGGCCTGAAAGTCGCGCTGATCCCGGTCGCGCAAGACACCACCCCCGAGGTCGCCAATTCCGGCGATCTGGTCTTTGAACCCACCGTCGACACCGCCATTGCGGCTGCCAAGAAAGCCCGCGAGGACGGGGCGGATCTGGTGATCGGCGTGGTTCAGACCGATCAGAGCAATGACCGCAAACTGATCGCGAGCCAGGATTTCGATGTCATCATGTCGGGCGACGATCACCTCAACGCGATGTTTTATGACGGGATCACCGCCTATGTCGAAACTTCGATTGACGCACGCTACCTGCAGCCGCTCGATCTGACGGTTGATGTGTCTGAGAAAGACGGCAAACGTAAAATCAGCTGGACGCCCTCCTTCCGCTGGATCGACACTGCCGATGTGACGCCCGACCCGGAGTCGATGCAACTTGTTGACGGGTTCAAGAAGCAGCTTGATGACAATCTGGGACAGGTGATCGGCACGTCTGAGGGACCGCTGGATTCGCGGCGCAACGTCGTGCGCTCGCAAGAAAGCGCGATGGGCGATCTGATTGCCGATGCGTTGCGCGATGCGACCAAGGCCGATGTGACGCTGATCAATGGCGGCGGCATTCGCGGCGACACAACCTATGACGCGGGCCACAAGCTGACGCGCAAAGATGTGATGACCGAGCTGCCCTTTGGCAACAAAACCGTCGTGACCGAGATTCCGGGCTCGCAGTTGCTTTCTGCGCTTGAGAATGGCTTCAGCCAGGTCGAAAAGGGCGCAGGCCGCTTCCCGCAAGTCGCGGGCATGGATGTGGTCTATGACCCGAGTGCACCTGCGGGGTCGCGTGTGGCCTCGGTGACGATCGGCGGTCAAGCGCTTGATCCGAACAAGGTCTATAAGGTCGCGACCAACGATTACATGCTGGGTGGCGGCGATGGCTACACCGCACTTGGCGGTGGCAAGGTGATCGTGAATGCGGGCAATGGCAATCTGATGGCCAATGACGTGATGACCTATATCGAGAAGAACGGCACCGTGACGACCAAGCTGGACGGTCGCATTAAAAAGGTCGGCGAGTAAAACCGAACCGACGCTGAAACGATTCGCATCGCCCTTGGCCGCAGCCTTGGGCGATGCTTTTTTGTGCGGATCGACTTAGGCGTTTTCAGCCATTTTTTTCGTCCAACCAAATTTCTGCATCGGCGCATCCACCGGCGTTTGCGCCAGATGGTTGGTGTAGTTCGACATCACCTTTTGCGCGACACCGAGGACCACTTCAAGGATCTGACGCTTGGTATAGCCCGCATCCAGGAACGCTTGCACTTGTGCGTCCGAAACATCGCCACGCTGGCGCACGACCTGCAACGTAAAGGTCCGCAGCGCTTCAAGATGGGCGTTCGGCAGCGGTGTCTCATCGCGCAGCGCGTCGGAAATCGCGTCATCCACCTTCATCATTTTCGCGATGCCGGTATGGGCGGGCACACAGTAATGGCAGGCATGTTCGACATTGATGGCCTGCCAAACGACAGTCAGCTCGTCTTTGTCAAAGCTGGTTTCCTGCGCGAACAAACGGTGCAATTGCTTGTAGCCTTCCAGCAAAGCGGGGGCTTCGGCCATCGTGGCATGCAAACCGGGCAGCCGCCCGAACGCCTTGTTGGAGTCTTCCAAAAGCGCGCGGCTTGCTTGCGGGGCACTTTCGAGCGTGTGGATCGGAAAATCGGTCATGCTTGTCTCCAAGGGAAATTTTTGAGCGATCACTCAAGTTCATTTCTCATCCCTAACTTTACTTGAGCGATCATTCAATATATATTTTGAGTGATCGCTCAAGTATCATCGAACCGGGACCGAAACACATGGCAAGACAGGCCAGCTACGACAGAGAAGCCGTGCTGAAACGCGCGCTCGAACTCTTTTGGGCCAAGGGGTATCACGCGACCTCGCTCAAGGATTTAGAGGTCGCGCTTGATATGCGCCCCGGCTCGATCTACGCGGCCTTCGGGTCCAAAGAGGCGCTCTATGGCGAGACGCTGCGTCTTTATTCGCAGATGTCACAAACCCAATTCGAGGAACTGCTGGCCAAGGCACCGACCCGGTTGGCTGGGCTGGCCGCGCATGTGCGCGCTTTGGGATGCGTCGCGCCCAACAGCGTGCCCTCGCGCGCCTGCATGTTGGTCAAAACCCTGCTAGAAACGCCCGATGATGACCCGGTCTTGCGCCAGTTGACCGAAGACATGATGCGCAAGGTCGAGGTCGCGTTCGCCAATATCTATCGCGCTGCCCGCGACGCCGGAGAAATTCCCGAAACCGCTGACCCCGAGCGACTGGCCAGCCGGTTACAGATCGAGATTTTTGGTCTACGCGCCTATGCGCAGCGCACCGATTCGGGGGCGCGTGTTGCTGCCTTGGCGGATGATATCGCCCGCGACATCGAAGCTTTGGCCATATCCAAGCCCACCACAGCGAACGCCCCCGCACATTAAAAGCGGCGCCGCTTTTACAAACGACGCCGCCAGATCAATGTCACACGCTCTGTCTTAGTTGCTGGCGCTGCAGGGAGCTGTCCCCGGGTAGCCGCAATCAGGAGACTTGGCGGTCTCACCCGACGACCCGACCTGTTCAGCCATTTGCACCGAAGCCTGATGCTGTTCCTGCTCGACCTTATTGGGGTCGGGGATCATCCCGGCTTTCCAAGCCTCTTCATCGGCATTGATCGCAATCTGATTATAGGCCGACACGACATAGCCCGAATGCAGCTGCACCACCGGGCCCTCCATCTGGAGGCTTTCCTCGCGGTTGCGCACCTTCACCTCGGTCCCTTTCGGGATTTTCGAGAACAGGTCGATGATGTCTTGGTTGAACAACCGGATACAACCTGCCGAGGTCGCCCGCCCGATCGAAGACGGGTCCATCGTGCCGTGAATCCGGTAATAGGTGTCCTTGCCGTTTTTATACAAATACAGCGCGCGCGCCCCAAGCGGATTGTCCAGCCCACCGGGCAGACCATCCTTGAGCGGGCCATACAGATCAGGATCTTCCTTGATCATGTTCTGCGTCGGCGTCCAGCTGGGATATTGTTGCTTGCGATCAATCGTCGCGTCTCCGGCAAAGCCCTTGCCCTCACGACCGACGGCCACGCCATAGCGTTCCGCCTCGCCCGGCGCGGTGATGTAATACAAGAACCGCGCAAAAGGATCGACGACGATCGTGCCGACGGCCTCGGGGCCATGATAGGGCACCATCTGGCGGCGGTTCCGCTCGACCAGATAGCGCGGGTTCACAGCCGCAATTTCCTTGCCGTCATCTTCGCGCGCCTGATATTCCGAGGGCACGGCTTTGCTTGACTGCGTGGGCTGGGCATATTGATGCGGCTCGCTTGCACAAGCGGCCAAAGCCCCAAGCGTGGCGAGCATCAATACGGGGCGGGTCACTCGTTTGAATAGCATAGAACTCGCGATCACTTAATTCTTCCTGTCTGTCTGCGGGGCGTACGCAACATCCCCTCGGCCGAGGATCAATGCCTCAGATAGTGCAAAGTTCCCCTAGCTCACATTAACATGAATGTGAACGGGGTATGTCGGCGGGAATCTGCCCCTTGACTGTGCGCAGGCGGCGTCAGACCTTGGCGCTCATGCGCCGCTACCTGATCCGCCGCCTGATTGTGCTATTGGCCAGCCTCTGGGTGGCGAGCGCGGTGATTTTCACCCTTGTCGAAGGCGTGCCCGGCGATCCTGCGAGCTTCATGCTGGGCGTCAACGCCGCACCCGATACGTTGGCAGCATTGCGTGCACAAATGGGGCTCGATCAACCTTTCGTTTGGCGCTACCTGCATTGGCTGGGCGGCTTGCTTAGTGGTGATTTTGGCACGTCGTTTACCTATAAGGTGCCCGTGGCGGGGCTGATTGGCGCGCGGCTGGCGGTCTCGCTGCCGCTGGCGGGGATCGCGCTGTGCCTGTCGGTGGCGCTGGCCTTGCCGATGGGGCTGCTCGCGGCGGCGCGGCGTGCACGGCTTAGCGATGGGGCGGTGATGGCGGGCACGCAGCTCGGCATCGCTGTGCCCAATTTCTGGTTCGCGATGTTGCTGGTGCTGTTGCTGGCGGTGCGCTGGCAATGGTTTCCGGCGGGGGGCTTTCCGGGCTGGTCCGATCCGCTGATGGCTTTGCGTGCGCTGACACTGCCCGCGATCGCGCTGGCACTGCCGCAGGCGGCGATCCTGACACGGGTGCTGCGCTCGGCCCTGATCGAGACCTTGGGCCAAGACTATATCCGCACCGCCCGCGCCAAAGGCCTGAGCCGCGCGCGCGCCCTCACCCGGCACGCCTTGCGCAACGCGCTGATCCCGGTTCTGACGATCTTGGGGCTGCAATTCTCGTTCCTACTGGCGGGCGCGATCATCATCGAAAACGTGTTTTACCTGCCCGGCCTTGGGCGGTTGATCTTTCAGGCGATCACCCAACGCGATCTGATCGTCGTGGAATCGGTGGTGATGATTTTGGTCTTTGCCGTGATCGTGGTGAATTTCCTCACTGATCTGGCCTATGCGGCGGTCGATCCGCGATTGCGCAGGCGCACATGAAGCTGTCGCTGATCATCGGAGGCGTTCTGAGCGGGGCGGCGCTGCTGGCGGCGCTGATCTCGCTGGTCTGGACGCCCTATGATGTGACCGCGCTCGACATTGCGCATAAGCTGCAAGCGCCAAGCGCCGCGCATTGGCTGGGCACCGATCATTTCGGGCGCGATATTGCCTCGATGTTGATGGCGGGCGCACGCACCTCGTTGGCCGTGGCGCTGGTGGCGGTCACGATTGGCATGGGGCTGGGCGTGCCGCTGGGGCTGTGGGCGGCGGCGCGGCGCGGGTCGTGGCTGGATGAGGGGATCATGCGCGCCAATGATCTGATCTTCGCCTTTCCCTCGCTGGTGATCGCGATCCTGATCACCGCGACCTTCGGCCCTTCGGCCACCAATGCGATCATCGCTATCGGCATCTTCAACATCCCCGTTTTCGCACGGGTCACGCGGGCGGGAGCACTGTCGCTTTGGCAGCTGGACTACATCCGCGCCGCGCAAGTCGCAGGCAAGGGGCGCGCGCGGATCTCGGGCGAACATATCCTGCCCAATATCGCCAATCTGCTGATCGTTCAGGGAACGATCCAGTTCAGCCTTGGCATTCTGGCCGAGGCGGGGCTGTCCTATGTCGGGCTTGGCGCGCAGCCGCCCACACCCAGTTGGGGCCGGATGCTGGCCGAGGCGCAGACGATGGTCACCCTCGCCCCGCATGTCGCGATCATGCCGGGACTGGCGATCGTGCTGACGGTATTGGGGCTGAACCTGCTGGGCGACGGGCTACGCGATGCGCTGGATCCACGGTTGCGGGGGCGACTGGCATGACGCTGTTGGCCCTTGATCATCTGAATGTGCAGATCGGCAAACCCGCGATCCTGCGCGATGTCAGCCTGACGCTGTCGCGCGGCGAGATCCTTGGGCTTGTCGGCGAAAGCGGATCGGGCAAGTCTATGACCGCGCTGGCGATCATGGGCCTGCTGCCCGATCGCGCGCGGATTTCGGGCGACATCATGCTGGGTGGTTTGAACCTGCGTCACCGATCAGAACGCGAGATGTGCCAATTGCGCGGCAACGCCATCTCGATGATCTTTCAGGAACCGATGAGCGCGCTCAACCCGATGATGACCATCGGCGATCAGGTCGCGGAAACGCTCATGCTGCACCGCAGAATGCTGCGCAGCGAAGCCCGCAGCATCGCGCGCAAAAAACTGGACCGGGTAGGCCTGCGCGCCCCGCGTTTTCCGCTGACATTATACCCCCATGAACTGTCGGGCGGGCAGCGCCAGCGCGTGGCCATCGCGATGGCGATTGCGCTGCATCCCAAGCTGCTGATTGCGGATGAGCCGACCACTGCGC
The DNA here is from genome assembly GCF_040892615.1 of Thioclava arctica. NCBI lineage: Bacteria > Pseudomonadati > Pseudomonadota > Alphaproteobacteria > Rhodobacterales > Paracoccaceae > Thioclava > Thioclava arctica. The sequence goes on along the minus strand of NZ_JBFRYC010000005.1, from coordinate 81,972 downwards.
TCGATGTCACGACCCAGGCCGAAGTCCTCAATCTGCTGCGCGATCTGGCACGCGAAGAGGGCATGGCGCTGATCCTGATCACCCATGATCTGGCGGTCGTCGCGGGCATGGCCGACCGGGTGGCCGTGATGCAAGCGGGCCAAATCGTGGAAACTGCGCCCACCCGGACGCTGTTTCAAAGGCCAGTCGCGCCCTACACCCAAGCGCTGCTTGCCGCCTCGACCCATCAGCCGCCGCTAGCGACGCGCCCAGGAGCCAAGCCGTTGTTACAGGTCGATAACGCCACGCGCATCTACCGTTTGCCGCGCCCCTCGGCCCTTTCGCCCCATCCTGAATTGCGCGCGGTTAATGACGTGTCCTTCACCATCCATGCCGGGGAATCGCTGGGGCTGGTCGGCGAAAGCGGCTGTGGCAAATCCACCCTGACCCGCGCGATCCTTGGCCTTGATGCGCTGCAAGGCGGCGCGATTCATCTGAATGGCCACCCTATCAACCCCGCGATGCCCAGCCCGCAGCGCGCCGATATGCAGATCGTGTTTCAGGACCCTTACGGCTCGTTCAACCCGCGCCAAAAGGTCGAACGGCTGGTGGCCGAACCGTTTCACCTGACGGGGCGGCCCGCCGATTGGCGCGACCGCGTGGCCGAAGCTCTGCGCGAGGTCGGGCTGTCGCCGGACGACAAAAACCGCTTCATCCATGAATTTTCCGGCGGTCAGCGCCAGCGTATCGCGATTGCGCGCGCGTTGATTATCCGCCCGAAGCTGATCGTGCTGGACGAGGCGGTGTCGGCGCTGGATGTGCAGGTGCGCGCGCAGGTGCTGGATCTGCTGAGCGCGCTGCAAGCCACGCATGATCTGGCCTATCTGTTCATCTCGCATGACCTGTCGGTGGTGCGCGCAGTGACCTCGCGCTGCTTGGTGATGAGCGCCGGGCGGATCGTCGAAGAAGGGCCAACCGAGGCGCTCTTCACCGCCCCGCAAAACGCCTATACACAATCTTTGATCGCCGCCACACCGCGCATTCCGCAACATTGGAAGGAGCCTGCATGACCTTGCCGCTTTGGTTCGAGCCGACCGAAATTCTGATCGGCGGGGAATGGTACATGACGCCGGAGACCTTGGCCGTCGAAAACCCCTCGGACGGGGCCGAGATCGCACGGATCGCGCGGGGCCGCGCCGCAGATATCGACGCCGCAGTGGGGGCCGCGCACGCAGCGCTTGAGGGGGACTGGGGGCAGCTCAGCGCCGCCGAGCGCGGACGCCTGTTGCTGGCCATGTCCGCCCGCGTGCTGGAGCGCGCCGAGGCGCTGGCCATTCTGGAGGCAATGGATGTCGGCAAGCCGCTGACACAGGCGCGCGCCGACGTTGTGGCGCTGGCGCGCTACTTGGAATTTTATGGCGGTGCTGCGGATAAGATCATGGGCGAGACGATCCCGTTCCAGCAGGGCTATACCGCGTATACCCTGCGCGAGCCCCATGGTGTGACCGCCCATATCGTGCCGTGGAACTACCCGATGCAGATCATCGGACGCTCGGTCGGGGCGGCGCTGGCGATGGGCAATGCGGCGGTGCTCAAACCCGCCGAGGAAGCCTCGCTTACGGCGCTGGCCTTTGCGCGGATCGCCCATGAGGTGGGCTTGCCCGCGGGTGCGCTCAACATCGTGCCGGGCTTGGGCGAAGAGGCGGGTGCAGCGCTGTCGGCCCATCCCGGCGTAAACCACATTTCTTTCACCGGATCAGTCGCGGTCGGGCAGATGATACAGGGCGCAGCCGCCGCCAATGTCGTGCCCGTGACGTTGGAACTGGGCGGGAAATCCCCGCAGCTTGTGTTTGCCGATGCCGATCTGGATCGCGCGCTGCCGTTCTTGGTGAATGCCGGCATCCAGAATGCCGGCCAGACCTGTTCAGCAAGCTCGCGCATCCTTGTGCAGCGCTCGATTTACGACGCGGTTTTGGATAAGATGGCCGCGCGCTATCGCGATCTTGTGGCCGGGCCCGCAATGTCAGATCGCAATCTTGGGCCGCTGATTTCGGCGCGCCAGAAAGAGACCGTCGAGGGCTATCTGCACCTTGCCGCCGATCTGCCGATCGCCGCGCGCGGTCAGATCGCCCCCGACGCCCCTGAAGGCGGTCATTACGTCGCGCCCACGCTGATCGGCGGTGGCTTTGGTGCGCATCGCTTGGCGCAAGAGGAAATCTTTGGCCCCGCGCAGATCGTGATCCCGTTCGAGGATGAGGAAGAAGCCATCGCGATTGCCAATGGCACCGAATACGGGCTCGTCGCCTCGGTATGGTCCGAGAATGGCGGGCGCACGATGCGGCTGGCGAAACGGTTGCGCGTGGGGCAAGTGTTCTTGAACAATTACGGCGCTGGCGGGGGCGTTGAACTGCCCTTTGGCGGGGTGGGCAAATCCGGCCATGGGCGCGAAAAGGGATTCGAGGCACTTTACGGCTTCTCGAGCCTCAAGACGGTTGCGGCGTGGCACGGATAGGGATTTGATCGCGCAAGAATTTGGGGGGGAGCCCGCGATGAGACTAGAGGGAAAAACCGCGATCGTGACCGGTGCCGCGTCAGGCTTTGGCGCAGGGATTGCGCGACGCTTTGCGGCAGAAGGCGCACGCGTGATGGTGGCCGATCTGAACGGCGCGACCGCGCAATCGGTGGCGGATGAGATTGGTGGGATCGCTTGTGAGGTCGATGTCAGCCGCGATGCCTCGGTCCAAGCGATGGCTCAGGCCGCGCAGAAAGCTTGGGGCCGGATCGACATTTTGGTCAATAATGCAGGCACCACCCATCTGCCCAAGCCGATGGATGAGGTGAGCGAAGAGGAATTCGACCGCGTGCTCGCAGTGAACGCGAAATCGGTTTATCTGAGCGCGCGTCATATCGTGCCGCTGATGAAGGCTGCCGGGACTGGCGCGATCCTGAATGTCGCCTCGACCGCCGGGGTCAGCCCGCGCCCCAACCTGAGCTGGTATAACGCCTCCAAGGGCTGGATGATTACGGCGACCCGCGCGATGGCGGTGGAACTGGCCCCGATGGGCATCCGCGTGAACGCGATCAACCCTGTGGCGGGCGAGACGCCCTTGCTGAAAAGCTTCATGGGCGAGGATACGCCCGAAATTCGCGCGAAATTCTTGGCGACGATCCCGCTGGGGCGCTTCTCGACACCCGAGGACATGGCCAATGCGGCGTTGTTTTTGTGTTCAGATGAGGCCAGCATGATCACGGGCGTTGCATTGGAAGTGGATGGCGGACGCTGCATTTGACCTCGTGCCGGGGGCGCAGCCCCCGGACCCCCGGAGTATTGAGGGCTAGATGAAACAAGGGCCAAGAAACCTGATTACCGATGTCGAGGGGTTGCTTGTGGGCAATGCCCAAGATGCGGTTTTGCGTTCGGGTGTGAGCGTGTTGACCGGCGCGCGCCCGTTCACGGCGGGGCTGCATGTGATGGGCGGAGCGCCGGGCACACGCGAGAGCGATTTGCTGGCGCCCGACCGGCTGGTGCAGGAGGTTGACGCGCTGGTTCTCTCGGGCGGCTCGGCCTTTGGGCTGGCGGCTTGCGATGGGGTGATGGCGGGGCTGCGCGCACAGGGGCGCGGGTTCGCGGTGGGCGATCAGCGCGTGCCGATTGTGCCCGGTGCGATCCTGTTTGATTTGCTCAATGGCGGGAATAAGGATTGGCAGAACACCCCTTATCCTGCGCTGGGACTGGAGGCGTTGCAGGCGGCAAGCGACAGGTTTGCGCTTGGCACAGCGGGTGCGGGGTTTGGCGCGATGACGGGCACGCTGAAGGGCGGGTTGGGATCAGCCTCGGCAGTGCTGGACAGCGGGCTGACGGTCGGCGCGCTGGTGGCGGTGAATGCCTTGGGGGCGGTGAACGTGGGCGGGAACGCGCAGTTCTGGGCCGCGCCGTGGGAGATCGGCGCGGAGTTTGGCGGGCTTGGCGCCGCGCACGCCCATGATCCGCATTTCGAGCCCGAACCCGCCAAGCGCGCGGGCGAGGCCACAACGATTGCAATTATCGCCACTGACGCGGCACTGGATCAGGCGCAAGTGACGCGGATGGCCACGGCGGCACATGACGGGATGGCGCGCGCGATCCATCCCTCGCACAGCCTGCTGGATGGCGATCTGGTCTTTGGCGCCGCGACCGGAGCGAAACCGCTGGCCGATCCGCTGCGCGACATGTTCCAGCTAGGTCATGCCGCCGCTTGCGTGCTTGCCCGCGCGATTGCGCGCGCCATTTATGAAGCCAAGGCGATGCCGGGCGATCTGCAGCCCTGCTGGCAGGATGTTTATGGAACACAAATGCGGGCCACTCATTGAGCCTGCAAAGACGCACCGAAACCTTAGGAGGCCCCCATGCTTGACGACAAAACCGATCTGAAATCGATCCTCAAAGACCCCACGCTGCTGGCAAGCAAGGCGTTTGTAGCAGGCGACTGGGTGGATGCCGATGATGGTGCGACCTTTGATGTCACCAATCCCGCGCGCGGCGATGTGATCTGCACCGTGCCCGATCTGGGGCGCGCAGAGACCGCGCGCGCCATTGAAGCCGCGCGGATCGCGATGAAGGCTTGGGCTGCGCGCACCGGCAAGGAGCGCGCGCAGGTGCTACGCAAATGGTTCGATCTGATGATGGAGAACCAAGACGATCTGGGCGCGATCCTGACCGCCGAGATGGGAAAGCCGCTGGCCGAGGCCAAGGGCGAGGTGGCCTATGGCGCAGGCTTCATCGAGTGGTTCGGCGAAGAGGCCAAGCGCGTTTACGGCGAGACCATCCCCGGCCACATGCCTGACAAGCGCATCACCGTTATCAAGCAACCGATTGGCGTTGTCGGCTCGATCACGCCGTGGAACTTTCCCAATGCGATGATTGCGCGCAAGGCGGGGCCTGCGCTGGCCGTGGGCTGTGGGTTTGTGTGCCGTCCGGCATCCGAAACCCCGCTTTCTGCGCTGGCGATGGCGGTGCTGGGTGAACGCGCGGGCCTGCCCAAGGGGATCTTGTCGGTCGTGACCTCAAGCAAAGCGTCTGATATCGGCAAGGAGTTCTGCGAGAACCCGACCGTGCGCAAGCTGACCTTTACCGGCTCGACCGAGGTGGGGCGCATCTTGCTGCGGCAAGCTGCCGATCAGGTGATGAAATGCTCGATGGAGCTGGGCGGCAACGCACCGTTTATCGTGTTTGATGATGCCGATCTGGATGCGGCTGTGCAGGGCGCGATGGCCTCGAAGTTCCGCAACAATGGCCAGACCTGCGTCTGCGCCAACCGGATTTATGTGCAGGCGGGGGTGTATGACGCCTTCGCCCAAAAGCTTGCCGATGCGGTCAATGCCCTGAAGGTGGGCGACGGGCTGGAAGAGGGCACCGATGCCGGGCCGCTGATCAACGAGAAGGCCGTCGTGAAGGTGCAAGAGCACATCAAGGATGTGGTCGATCACGGCGGCAAGGTCGTCACCGGCGGCGCGCGTCATTCCAAGGGTGGCACCTTCTTTGAGCCGACGGTTCTCACGGGGGTGACGCAGGATATGAAGGTCTCGACCGAAGAGACATTCGGCCCCGTCGCACCGCTGTTCAAATTCGAGACGGAGCAAGAGGCAATCGACAAGGCCAATGCCACGATCTTCGGACTGGCGAGCTATTTCTACGCCCGCGATGTTGGGCGCATCACGCGCGTGCAAGAAGGGCTAGAATACGGGATTGTCGGCGTGAATACCGGCATCATCTCGACCGAGGTCGCGCCCTTTGGCGGGGTCAAGCAATCGGGTCTTGGGCGCGAAGGCTCCCATCACGGGATCGAGGATTATCTCGAGATGAAATATATCTGCCTGTCGGTTTGATCCCTTAGAATCAGGCGTTGTCCCCGTTTGCACCGACTAGGATCGGTGCGGGGGCTGCGCCGCTCAGGCTGGGCGACGGATCTCTGGCAAGGCGGCTGTAACCAGCGGATGCAGCGCCTGTTCAGGCGCGCCATCGAGGAATTGCGCGCGCATCGCAGGGGCCCAGTTGGCGTTGATATGATCGGCCACGGCGCGCGCCTGATCCCCCGGCTGGCTTTCAAAAAACATCGCGATCTGATTGGCCATATGGCCGAGTTTCTCGGGGCTCATGATATAGCCTCCTGCGGCTGGGTGAATATGGCAAGCCTGCGCCCGGCCCGTGCGATCAGGGTCAGGCCAGCGGCCTCGGCCTCGGTCACCGCAAGGGCCGTGGGGGCAGACGGGCCAGCAATCACCGGGATGCCGTAAATCGCGGCCTTTTGCACCAGATCGACCGACAGCCGCGAGGTCATCACCAGCGCGCCGCTTGCGCCAGCGATGCCAGCACGCGCGAGCGCCCCGATCAGCTTGTCCAGCGCATTGTGGCGACCCACATCCTCGCGCAACGCCACGATCCCGCGACCGGGCTGCCAGAACGCGCTGGCATGGGCGGCGCGGGTTTCGTCTTGCAGGGGTTGTTGGTCGCGCAGGGCGTCAATCGCCTCATGAGCCTGCTGAGGTGTGATCTGCCAAGCTGGCGGGCGCGCGCGCGGCAGGCTGCGCCGCGCCTGTTCGAGCTGCTCGATCCCGCAGAGCCCACAACCGACCGGACCGATCGTCGCCCGCCGACGTTCGGCAAAACGCGCACCAGCGGGGGCGGCAAGCCAGCTGCGCAACTCGACCCCGGCCTCTTGCCGGACGATCTCGTGGCGGGTGATCTCGGCGGGTGCTTCGATCAGCCCCTCGCTCAGCGCAAAGCCCAAGGCGAAATCCTCAAGATCGCCCGGCGAGGCCATCATCACCGCCTGCGCGACCCCGTCATAAACCAGCGCTACCGGCACTTCCTGTGCCAGTTGCACGCGCCCGCCACCGGGCAAAGTCCAATTGCTTACGCTCATTGTGCGGGCTCGATCTGGCGCGTCAAAACGCTTTGCGCCTCGTAAAGTTCTTGCCAGCTCGACGGGCCATTGGACAGCGCCACCTGCACCGCCGTGACCTTGTACTCCGGGCAGTTCGTGGCCCAATCGGAATTGTCGGTGGTCACCACATTGGCCTGCGTGTCGGGGTGGTGGAAGGTGGTATAAACCACGCCGGGCGAGACCCGATCCGTCAGCGTCACACGCAAGGACGTCTCCCCCGCGCGTGAGGCCAGACGCACCCAATTCCCATCCGAAATGCCACGCGTTTCCGCGTCATGGGGGTGCATTTCCAGCAGATCCTCGCCATGCCAAACCGAGTTTTCGGTCCGCCGGGTCTGCGCGCCCACGTTATATTGCGACAGGATACGCCCGGTCGTCAGCAGCAGCGGGAAACGCGGACCGGTGCGTTCCTCTGTTGCGATATAGGCGGTGCGGATGAAGCGCCCCTTGCCGCGCACGAACCCGTCGATATGCATCACCGGCGAGCCCTCGGGATGGGCCGCGTTGCAGGGCCATTGGATCGAGCCTTGCGCATCGAGCAGCTCATAGGTGACGCCTGCGAAACTTGGCGTGGTACGCGCAATTTCATCCATGATTTGCGAGGGATGCGTATAGTTCCAATCCGCGCCCAGCGCATTGGCAAGCGCCTGCGTGACCTCCCAATCGGCCAGCCCGGCCTTGGGGGCCATTACGCGGCGCACCGGGTTGATCCGGCGCTCGGCATTGGTGAAGGTGCCGTCCTTTTCAAGGAATGTCGAGCCGGGCAAGAACACATGCGCATAGCGCGCAGTCTCGTTGAGAAACAGGTCGTGCACGATCACGCAATCCATCGCCTCGAGCCCGGCCGCGACATGGCGCGTATCGGGATCGGATTGCAAGATATCCTCGCCCTGAATGTAGAGCGCCTTGAAATCGCCCGACACGGCAGCATCCAGCATATTGGGGATGCGCAGGCCCGGCTCGGGGTCCAGCGTGGTGTTCCACTCAGCCTCGAACATTGCGCGCGCGCCGTCATCGGAGACATGGCGATACCCCGGCAATTCATGCGGGAAGCTGCCCATATCGCAACTGCCCTGCACGTTGTTCTGGCCACGCAGAGGGTTCACGCCCACACCGGGACGCCCGATATTGCCGGTCATCATCGCGAGATTCGCAATCGCGATCACGGTGGTTGAGCCTTGGGAATGTTCGGTCACGCCCAGCCCGTAATAGATCGCCCCATTCGGCGCGCGGGCATAGGTGCGCGCGGCTTGGCGCAGCGTCTCGGCGGGCACGCCAGTCAACTCGGTCACCGCCTCGGGGGAGTGGGCGGGATCTGCGGCGAATTCGGCGTAATCGGCCCATTCGTCCCAGTCGCAACGCGCGCGGATAAAGGCCTCATCAAACAGCCCCTCGGTCACGATCACATGGGCCAGCGCGGTCAGCACCGCCACGTTCGTGCCCGGGCGCAGCGGCAGGTGCAGCCCCTCGCCCATATGCGGGGTTTCCAGCAGGTCGATCCGGCGCGGGTCCACCACGATCAGCGAGGCCCCCTGACGCATGCGCTTGCGCAAACGCGAGGCAAAGACCGGGTGGCCATCGGTCGGGTTCGCCCCGATCACCACGGCGCAATCCACCTGCTCGACAGAGTCGAAATCCTGCGTGCCCGCCGAGGTGCCAAAGGTCTGCTTCAGCCCGTAGCCGGTGGGCGAGTGACAGACCCGCGCGCAGGTATCGGTGTTGTTCGTGCCCATCACGGCGCGCGCGAGTTTCTGCACGAGGAAGGTTTCCTCATTGGTGCAGCGTGACGAGGTGATGACGCCGACGGAATCCTTGCCGTGTTCGGCTTGCGCGCGCTTGATGCCTTTTGCGGAGAATTCCAGCGCCTCGTCCCAGCTTACCTCGCGCCAGGGATCGGTGATGGCGTCGCGGATCATCGGCTGCAAGATCCGGTCTTCGTGATTGGCATAGCCCCAGGCAAAGCGCCCCTTCACGCAGGAATGACCCCGGTTCGCCTTGCCCTCTTTCCATGGCACCATGCGCACCAGCTGATCGCCGCGCATCTGCGCCTCAAAGCTACAGCCCACACCGCAATAGGCGCAGGTGGTCACCACAGCGCGCTCGGGCGTGCCGATTTCCTCGACGGTTTTCTCCTGCAAGGTCGCGGTCGGGCAGGCCTGCACGCAAGCCCCACAACTGACGCAATCGGAGTTCAGGAAATCACCCGTGCCCGTCGAGATACGCGCGTCAAAGCCGCGCCCCTCGACCGTCAGCGCGAAGGTGCCTTGCACCTCTTCACAGGCGCGCACGCAGCGCATGCAGACGATGCATTTTGCCGGGTCATATGAGAAATACGGGTTGGAGCCGTCCTTGGCGATGTAGCGCGGGTTTTCGCCCTCAGCAGCACGGGTTTCGAAATGGTTTTCGCCCGCCGCATAACGCACATCGCGCAAGCCCACCGCGCCCGCCATATCCTGCAATTCACAATCGCCATTGGCCGCACAGGTAAGACAATCGAGCGGATGATCCGAGATATAGAGCTCCATCACGCCACGGCGCAGACGGCCCAACTGCTCGGTCTGGGTCTTGACCACCATACCTTCGCGCACCGGGGTCGTGCAGGAGGCCGGCGTGCCGCGCATGCCCTCGATCTCGACCACGCAGAGCCGGCAGGACCCGTAGGCGTCCAGCATGTCGGTGGCGCACAGCTTGGGCACGCTGATCCCGGCCTCAGCAGCGGCGCGCATCACGCTGGTGCCTTCCGGGACGGTGATCGTCATGCCGTCGATGGTCAGACAAACGGGCGCGCCCGATTTCGCAGGCGTGCCCTTGTCCTTTACGGGGATAATGAAGTCTTTCATTCCGCAGCCTCCCGCAAAGGGGTGAATTCGTTAGGGAACAGTCGGATCGCCGAGCGCACCGGGTAGGGCGTGAAGCCCCCCATCGCGCATAGCGATCCCTTTTCCATAATCTCGCACAGATCCTGCAACAAAGCGATTGCCTGCGCGTCCCCCGCCGCGATCCGGTCCAGCGTTTCCATGCCCCGCACCGCGCCGATCCGACAGGGCGTGCATTTCCCGCAGCTTTCAATTGCGCAGAATTCCATCGCGTAGCGCGCAAGCGCCAACATGTCCGCCGTTTCGTCATGCACGACGAACCCGGCATGACCAACCAGACCGCCCTGCTCGGCGAAGGCCTCGTAGCAGATCGGCAGATCGAAATCCTCAGCCCCGTGATAGGCCCCCAAGGGCCCGCCCACCTGCACCGCCTTGAAGGGCCGCCCCGAGGCCGTGCCGCCGCCGATATCGTTGACCAGCTCACCCAAAGTCAGGCCAAAGCCGGTTTCAAACAGACCGCCATGAGCAACATTGCCCGCGATCTGGATCGGGATCGTGCCGCGCGAACGCCCAAGGCCGAACGCGGCATAGGCCGCCCCGCCATGCGCCATGATCCACGGCACAGCCGCGAGCGACAGGACGTTATTCATCACCGTGGGCTTGCCAAATGCCCCTTCGAGCGCGGGCAGAGGCGGCTTGGCGCGCACCATGCCGCGCTTGCCCTCCAGTGAGTTCAACAGCGAGGTCTCCTCGCCGCAGATATAGGCCCCCGCGCCTACGCGGACCTCAAGGTCAAAGCGCGGCCCCTGCCCCAGCAGCGCAGGACCGATGATCCCGGCATCACGGGCGCTGACAATCGCGGTCTCGAACACGCGGATCGCGTCCGGGTATTCCGAGCGGATATAGACAAAGCCCTTGGTTGCCCCCACAGCCAGCGCAGCAATCGCCATGCCTTCGATCAGGCAGAACGGGTCGCCCTCCATCAACATGCGATCGGCAAACGAGCCGCTATCGCCCTCATCGGCGTTGCACACGATGTATTTCTGCGCGGCATTTGCGTCTGCGACCGTCTTCCATTTGGTCCCGGTCGGAAAGCCAGCCCCGCCGCGACCGCGCAGGCCCGACGCCGTGATTTCCTCAATCGTAGCACCGGCACCGATCTCTAGCGCGCGCCGCAGCCCCAGCCAGCCCTCAGCGGCCTCGTAATCGGCCAGAGACAACGGGTCATTGCGCCCACAACGCGCGAAGGTCAGCCGCGACTGGCGCGCGAAGAAAGGGATATCCTCGACCGGGCCAAGCGCCTTGGGATGGGGGCCATCCTCGAACAGGGCGGGCACGTCTTCGGGGGTCATCGGGCCAAAGCCATGACGCAGACCGTCGATCTCGATCTCGACCAGCGGCTCAAGCCAGACCATGCCGCGTGTGCCGTTGCGAATGATCGTGACCTCGCGTCCCCGCAGCCCCGCCGCCGAAGCAATCGCGGCGACGACGTCATCTGCCCCACAGGCTTTCGCTGCTGCATCGCCGGGAACCCAGATCTTCATGCCGCAACCTCCGCAACCAAGGCCTCAAGACGTGCCACGCTAGCGCGCCCAACCAACTGCCCATCAACCTGCGCGGCAGGCGCACAGGCGCAGAGGCCAAGGCAATAGACCGCCTCTAAAGTGACATCGCCTTTGGTCTGCCCCAGCTTCACGCCCAAGGCCGTTTCCAACCGCGCGATCAGATCGGCGCCCCCCATCGACTGGCAGGCCTCGGCCCGGCAGACCTTGATGACATGACGCCCCGCAGGGGCATCGCGGAAATCATGGTAAAACGATACCACGCCCGCCACCTCGGCCCGGCTCAGGCGCAACGCATCAGCAATCGGCTGATACGAAGCCTCGGGCACATGGCCGAACGCCGCCTGCACGTCATGCAAAATCGGCAGCAGCGCCCCCTCGCGCCCGCGATGAACCGCAAGGATTTCGGCCAGCCTGTCATTGATTTCCATAGCATCCTCCAGGCCCCATATTGTGACCAGCTTGCACCGACTGACAAGTCACGGATCTGACAATCGCGCACAGGCGCGGTTCGGATACGTCATTTGCCGCGCCTGCGCTTGCACGGGCGGGGGGGAGCCTCTACATCCCTAGGCATGAAATTGATCCAACGCCTCCCCTTCGTCAAGAAACCGCCCTTTGTTGCCGTGCTGCGGCTGCAAGGCGCGATTGGTATGTCCCGCCCCGGATCTCCGGGCCTGTCCGATGCCGCGATGGCACCGCTGATCGAGCGGGCTTTCGCGCGGGGCAAGCCTGCGGCGGTGGCGCTGCTGATCAATTCCCCCGGCGGATCGCCGGTGCAATCCTCGCTGATCGCGGGGCGCATTCGTCGCCTCGCGGATGAGAAAAAGATCCCCGTGCATGCCTTTGTCGAGGATGTGGCCGCCTCGGGGGGCTATTGGCTGGCCTGTGCCGCCGATAACATCTGGGCCGATACGACCTCGGTTGTCGGGTCAATCGGGGTGATTTCGGCCAGTTTCGGGCTTGATCAATTCATTGGCAAATACGGGATCGAGCGGCGCGTACACACTGCGGGTGGCTCAAAAAGTTTCATGGACCCGTTCCGCCCCGAAAAGGACGAGGATGTGGCCCGCCTGAAGCGGCTGCTTGAGGACATGCATATCAGCTTCAAAGAGCACGTCACCGCGCGGCGCGGCACGAAACTGGCCAGCGATCGGGATATGTTCACCGGCGATATCTGGACCGGGCGGCAGGCTTTGGCAGAAAATACCGGGCTGATCGACGGGATCGGCCATGTCGTGCCCAAGCTCAAAGAGCTGTATGGCGATGACATCCGCATGCTCGATTACGCGCCCAAACGCTCGTTCTTCCGCCGCTTTGGCGTGCAGCTTGGGACCGAGATCGCGACCGGGGCAACGGGTGCGATGTTTGCCTCCGCTGAGGAGCGCGCGATGTGGGCGCGCTACGGGCTGTAGCGGCATGTTGATCAAAGGCATGACCCTGTTTCTCGTCGTGATGGCGGTGATGGCAATGTTTGGCAAGCTGCGCATTCCGGGCACCAAAGGCAGCAAGCTGTCTGGGCGCTGTCCGGATTGCGGCCGCCCCAAGATTGGCCGCGCCCCCTGCCCGTGCAAAAAAGGGCGGCGTGGATGATCTGGGATGTTGGGTATATCGCGGTCGGGCTGGTTTTTCTGGTTCTGGCCGGAGACCTGCTTGTCAAAGGCGCAGTGGCGCTGTCGCTGCGTTTCGGCATTCCGGCGCTGATCGTGGGCCTGACGGTTGTGGCCTTTGGCACCTCGGCCCCCGAGCTGATGGTGTCGGTCGCCGCCGTGCTGGATCACGCGCCCACGCTGGCACTGGGCAATGTCGTGGGTTCGAACATTGCCAATATCTTGTTGGTTCTGGGCTTGCCGGCCATCATCTCGGCCATTCGCACCGACGAGCAGGACATGCGCGAAAGCTTTGTTCTAATGATCGGGGCGACCGTGCTGTTCATCATCGTGGCCTATCTTGGCCCGATCGGATGGCCGCACGCGCTGGTGCTGCTTTCGGGCTTGGGCGTGATCCTGTTTCGCCAAATCCGCGAGGCCTTGGCCCACCGCGCCAATCGCGAGCCCGATGATGAGATCGCTTCGGTCGACCCTCACACACCGGGCTGGCGGATTTCGCTGCTGTTGCTGGCCGGGCTTGTCGGGCTGCCGATTGGCGCAGATCTGCTGGTGGAGGGTGCCAGCAATATCGCCTCGGCAATGGGGGTTTCGGATGCGGTCATCGGCCTGACACTGGTGGCGCTGGGCACGTCCTTGCCGGAATTGGCGACGTCGGTCACAGCCGCTATCAAAGGGCGCTCTGATGTGGCGCTGGGCAATGTCGTCGGCTCTAACATCTTCAATTTGCTGTGCATTATCGGTGTAGCAGGAATGTTTGGCAAAATCCCGGTACCCGCCCAAATGCTGCATTTCGACTTGTGGGTGATGTTGGGCGCCTCGGTCGTGCTGGCCCCCTTCATCTTTGGTAACCGTAAGATCGGGCGCTGGGTTGGCGTGGCATTTACGCTCGCCTATCTGGTCTATATCGTCGCGCTATTGCTTGGAGGTCGGGTATGAAGCGGGCTTTGATCACAGGCGGGGCAAAGCGGCTGGGCCGCGCGATGGCGCTGTATCTGGCGGGGCGCGGTGTTGACGTGGCGATCCATTATTACGGCTCAGAAGCGGAGGCCGAGGCCACTGCCGCCGAGGCGCGCGCCAAGGGTGTGCGGGCCGAAATTTTGCAGGCCGATCTGCTGGATGAGGGCGCAACCGCCGATCTGGTCGCACGCGCGGCACAAGCACTGGATGGGCCGCTTGATGTGCTCATCAACAACGCCTCGATCTTTGAATATGACACGCTGAAATCCGCAAGCCGCGAAAGCTGGGATCGTCACTTTGAGTCCAATCTGCGCGCGCCTTTCGTGCTGATGCAACATTTCGCCGCGCAGGCCCCCAAGGCCGAAACGGTCGAAGGCGAGCCGCGCGCGCGCGCGATGGTGCTCAATATGCTCGATCAGCGGGTGCGCAAACTCACGCCCGAATTCATGACCTATACGCTGGCCAAAATGGGGCTGTGGACGCTGACCCAGACTGGGGCGCAAGCGTTGGCACCCGATATTCGCGTCAATGCGATCGGCCCCGGCCCGACCCTGCAAGGCGCCCGCCAATCTACAGAGCATTTCACCAAGCAACGCGCAGCCACGATCCTGCAGCGGGGCGCAAACCCCGATGAAATCTGTGCCGCTTTGGGCTATTTTTTGGATGCGCCCGCAGTGACGGGGCAGTTGTTATGCGTGGATGGCGGGCAGCATCTGGGCTGGAAAACACCCGATGTTCTGGGCCCCGAGTAAGATGCTTTCTAGAGTCTCAGCGACAAGTTGTGCACTTTCACTGCGGCCTTTACGTATCTGTTACAAAAGTCTTAAATTTTTCAATAGCTTGGGTGATGTTGAAAAAGTTTCCATTTCTTTTCAACCGCTTATCTATGTGCCCATTTTTTGGGCAAACCAGCTTTTGATCAAGGTTCCAAGGGGAATTCCATGATCTTGGGAATTTGCCAACAGTGTTATCCACAGAATTGGTGGACATATTTCCACTTGAACCGATTGGCGTAAGGTTGCAGCCACAGCAGAGAATCAAGACCGCGATATGACCGAGACGAACCACGACCCCGAGAGCACTCAGCCACCCGCCGCGACCCGTCCCGCGCATGGGATGACGGGGCATGCGCTGATCGCGGATTACCTCAAGCGGCTGGATGGCTCGCCCGGTGTGTATCGCATGCTCAACGCCAAGGGTGAGGTGTTGTATGTTGGCAAGGCGCGCAATCTGAAGGCGCGGGTGTCGAACTATGCGCGCCCCTCGGGACATAGCGCGCGGATCGCGCGGATGATCCGCGAAACCGCATCGATGATGTTTCTTACGACGCGCACCGAGACCGAGGCGCTGCTGCTGGAGCAGAACCTCATCAAGCAGCTCAAGCCGCGCTACAACGTGCTGGCGCGCGATGACAAAAGCTTTCCCAATATCCTGATCGCGACGGATCACCCCTATCCAATGATCAAAAAACATCGTGGTGCGCGCAAGGAGAAGGGCCATTACTTTGGCCCCTTCGCGAGTGCCAGCGCGGTGAACCGCACGCTCAACCATCTGGAGCGGGTGTTTTTGCTGCGCAACTGTTCAGATTCGATGTTTGAAAGCCGCACGCGGCCCTGTCTGCAATACCAGATCAAGCGCTGCTCGGGCCCCTGCGTGGGCAAAATCTCCGAGGCCGATTACGCGGATCTGGTGGCCGATGCAAAGCGCTTTCTTGAGGGACGCTCAACCACGATCCAACGCGAATTGGCGGCCCAGATGCAAACCGCCTCCGAGGAGATGGAGTTCGAGCGCGCCGCCGCTCTGCGCGACCGGATCAAGGCGCTGACCAATGTGCAGCAAAGTCAGGGGATCAACCCGCGCACCGTGCCCGAGGCCGATGTGATTGCGCTACATAGTGAGGGCGGGCAGGCCTGTGTGCAGGTGTTTTTCATCCGCGCCAATCAAAGCTGGGGCAATCACGATTTCTACCCGCGCACCGGGTCGGGCGCCGAGGCCCCCGAAATCCTGCAAGCCTTTATCGCGCAGTTTTACACGCATCGCCCGCCGCCGGCCCTGCTGTTGCTGTCACACCCGGTCGAGGATGAAGAGCTGCTGGCCGAGTTCCTGTCCGAGCGCGCCGAGCGCCGCGTCGAGATCGCCGTGCCGCAGCGGGGCGAAAAGGCCGAGCTGGTGGAAAACGCCGCGCGCAATGCCCGCGAAAGTCTGGGTCGAAAGATGTCGGAATCTGCGGCGCAGGCGAAACTGCTGGCCGGCGTGGCCGAGGCCTTTGCCCTGCCCGCCCCGCCCGCGCGTATCGAGGTCTATGACAACTCGCATATTCAGGGCGCGCATGCGGTGGGCGGCATGATTGTGGCCGGTCCTGAAGGCTTCATCAAAAGCCAGTATCGCAAGTTCAACATCAAGGGCACCGAGATCACGCCGGGCGATGACTTCGGCATGATGAAAGAGGTGCTGAAACGGCGTTTCTCGCGGCTCCTCAAAGAGGACCCCGAGCGCAAATCCGATGCATGGCCCGAGCTGTTGCTGATTGATGGCGGTGCGGGGCAGGTCTCGGCGGTGCATGAGATCATGGTGGAGATGGGCGTGACCGATATCGCGATGGTGGGCGTTGCCAAGGGGATCGACCGCGATCACGGCAAGGAAGAATTCCACCGCATCGGCCAGCGCCCCTTTGCACTGCCGCGTCAAAGTCCGGTTTTATATTACATCCAACGTCTGCGCGACGAGGCGCACCGCTGGGCGATTGGCACGCATCGCGCGAAACGCGCCAAGGCGACGATGGCCAATCCGCTGGATGAAATTCCCGGCATCGGCACGGCACGCAAACGCGCGCTGCTGCAGCATTTCGGATCGGCCAAGGCGGTTAGCCGGGCGGCGCCGATTGATCTGATGGAGGTCGAGGGAATTTCCGAGGCGATGGCCGAAACGATCCATAATTTCTTCAACGAAAAGGGCTGAGACAATGACCGATCACAGCCCACGCCCGCGTGCCCTTTCGCGCCTTGACGAGCTTGAAACCGAGGGGCTGACCTCGCCCGAAGCACGCCCCGATTTGCAGGCCGTAGCGCAGGCGTTCCGCATCCGCCTCACACCCGAGATGCGCGCGGCCATCGCAACACCCGCCGACCCGGTAGGTGCACAATTCGTGCCCAGCGCCGCCGAATTGGTGACCCGCCCCGAGGAACTGGCCGATCCGATTGGCGATGACGCGCACTCCCCGGTGCCCGGGCTGACGCATCGCTACCCCGACAGGGTGATCTTGCACATCACCAAAACTTGCGACGTTTACTGCCGCTTTTGTTTTCGCCGCGAGACGGTGGGCGAGACCGGGCCCTTGCCGCAAGGTCAACTAGACGCGGCGCTGACATATATCGCCGCGACCCCGGCAGTGCGCGAGGTGATCTTGACGGGGGGCGATCCGCTGACGCTGTCGCAGCGCCGGCTGGCCGAGGTTCTGACGCGGCTGGGTACAATTGCACATGTCGATCAGATCCGGCTGCACACCCGCGTGCCCGTCGTCGCCCCCGAACGCATCACGCCCGCGCTGTGCCACGCCTTGCGCGCCGCGCGCCCTGCCATTTGGATCGTACTGCACACGAACCATGCCCAAGAACTGTCACCCAATGCGCGCGCCGCGATCACGCGACTGGTGGATCACGGCATCCCGTTACTGTCGCAAACCGTGTTGCTGGCAGGCGTGAATGACGATGTCGACAGCCTTGACGCGTTGATGCGCGCGCTGACCGCGCTGCGCGTCAAACCCTATTATCTGCATCACTGCGATCTGGCGCGGGGCACGTCGCATTTCCGCACGACACTCACGGCGGGCCGCACGCTGATGGCCGAGCTGCGCCGACGCGTTTCCGGGACAATGGTGCCGACATATGTGCTCGACATCCCCGGCGGGCATGGCAAAGTGGCGATCAATGCCGATCACGTTGCCCCCGGTCCTGCGCCCGGTCACTGGCGCATCACAGACCGCCTTGGCCGGGTGCATGATTACGCAGACCCGCTACCCAGCCCTGAGACGCGGTGACGCGCCCTCTTCCGCTTTGCTCGCCGCCCCGCTAGGTTGCCTGACATGAAATGGAACATCCCTAATATTCTGACTGTGCTCAGACTTCTGGCGGCCCCGGGTGTGGCTGTCATGTTCTTGTATTTCCATCGCCCTTGGGCGGATTGGTTTGCGCTGGCGCTGTTCGTTGGGGCTGCGGTCACCGATTGGTTTGACGGCTATCTGGCGCGGCTATGGAAGCAGGAAAGCAAGTTTGGCGCGATGCTGGACCCGATTGCCGACAAGGTGATGGTGGTGATCGCCTTGGTGGTGCTGACGGGCTATTCGGGCATGAACCCATGGCTGATCTTGCCCGCCACGGTGATTTTGTTTCGCGAGGTGTTCGTTTCGGGACTGCGCGAGTTTCTGGGCGCAGATTCGGGTCGATTGCGCGTAACCAAGCTGGCCAAGTGGAAAACCACCGCGCAGATGGTGGCAATCGCGGTGCTGTTTCTGGGCACCGGGCTGGCCTATCTGGAACAGGGCCGCGCGCCTCGCGCGGGCGAAGGTGACATTCCGATGGGGGCCAGTCTGGCCGATATCGCAACCCATATCGGGCTTGCGCTGATCTGGATTGCGGCGATTTTGACCGCGATCACGGGCTGGGATTATTTCCGCAAGGCGCTGCCCTATCTCAAGGATTCGGACGATGATTGATGTGCTGTATTTCGCTTGGGTGCGCGAACGCATCGGCCTGCCGCGCGAACAGCTCGAAACGCAGGCCGCTACTGTCAACGATCTGGTTGCAGAACTGCGCGCGCGCGAACCGCGCTATGAGGCGGCTTTTGGCGATCTGAGCGCGCTGCGGGTGGCGCTTGATCAAGACCTGTCGGACTTTGATGCAAGCCTTGAAGGCGTGCGCGAGGTGGCCTTTTTCCCGCCCATGACCGGGGGGTGAGGTGAAGGTCGCGGTTCAAAGCGCCCCCTTTGATCTGGGCGCAGAGCTCGCAGGCTTTGGCGCGGGCCGCTCTGATGTTGGCGCAGTGGTCAGCTTTACCGGCGTTGTGCGCGATGACAGCGGCGCTATGGAGACGCTGGAGCTGGAACATTACCCCGGCATGACGCAGCGCGCGATTGCCCAGATCGTCGATCAGGCCGTGACCCGCTGGGATCTGGCGGATGTGATCGTGATCCACCGCCACGGGCGGCTGGGGATTGGCGAGCAGATCATGATGGTCGCCACCGCCGCACGCCATCGCGCTGCGGCCTTCGAGGCGGCCGAGTTTCTGATGGATTACCTGAAATCGCGCGCCCCTTTCTGGAAGAAAGAGCATGGGCGCGACGGCACATCTTGGGTGGCGGCGAAAGACGCGGATGAGGATGCGTTGAAGCGCTGGTGATCAGCGCATCAGCAACATTGGCCCCAATGGACGACCGGCCAGAATATGCAGGTGGTAATGGGGCACTTCCTGCACACCATCTTCGCCCGCATTGGAGATCACGCGAAATCCCTCGCCCCCGGCCCCCGGCTCGGCACCGATCATTTTGCAGATCTGACCAGCGGCGCGGGTGAAATCGACGATCTCGGCCTCGCTCGCGGTATTGCAGAAATGATCGAAGGTTACATAGGGCCCCTTCGGGATCACCAACACATGATCGGGCGCTTTGGGCGCGATATCGCGAAAGGCCAACGTGTGTTCGGTCTCAAGCACGGTGTTGTTGGGAATCTCGCCCCGTAAGATCTTGGCGAAGATATTCTGGTCGTCATACGCGTAACTCATCGCGCCGCTCCTCAGTCTTTGAACAGATAGTCAAGCTGCGCCAACTCTTGCGCCAGCTCGGTCGGGATGTCGAGCGTCTGAGCCAATGCGCGGGCATTGTCCTCAAGCGAGCCACCCTCGCGCATCAATGCGAAATGCTCGAAATCGGCGTCGCGCAACCGTTCGCGTTCGAACACCATATCAGCGCGGATCGTAGGCAACACCTGCGCCAGAACCTGAGGCGGTGTCGTCTCTCCGGCCAAGCCGACGCGGCGCGCATGGCCCGCAAGATAGTCGTCGCTGAACGAGCATTCGATCTCAAGCAAGCGGGTTTCGCATTTGTCGGCCGCGAAATCGCGGATCACATCGAAAGCGGCCGGATCGAGGCAAATCAGCATCCGGTCGGTGCCCGCATGTTCAAACAACATCCGCATCAATGCACGGCGATGGCGATTGCGTTTCTCTTTGGTCTTTTCGATGCCTCCAAGATCGGGCAAATCGCCCATCTCATCAAAGACATATTCCATCGCCGTGACGTCGTGCCGACGGCGCAGCTCGGCCACGAGACGCTTGGCGACATGCCATTTCTTGCACATCACAATGATCAGCGTGCGTTCGCGCCCAAGCGTCGATTCCGCCTCCCAGAAACGCGGGGCAAACCGCCGCCCGACACGCCCGCGCCCGGTCAGAAACCTGTGCAGTGCGCGCCCTTCATTCGAGATCGCGAATTCGGTCTCTGCTTGCGTCCATAGAGCCCCGAGACGGGCCTTGAGATCTGTCGCCTCGGGACTAATTTTGCGCGCAAACAGATAGTCCTGACTGAGCAGCAAGTCATAGTGATCATTGTAGAAATACGCTGGCAGCCCGTAATCGGTGAACATCAGGAACGTCAATGTACGGTCGCGGATCTCGGATTCGGGAACGACATGGCGCACGATGGTTTGAAAAAACGTTTCATCGGGAATCCAGCTGGTGCGGAAAAACCGCATCACATCGGGGCGGGTGCGTGCGAAATCCAGCACCCATTCGATCGTACGCCGACGCAAACACCACCATTGCGAGCCGATCATCATCTGAATATCGGCAGGCATCTCGCGCGTCAGGCCAAACCGCTTTTGCAGATTATAGCTGGCATAGAACCGCTTGGGTTGCGTGCGCTCATTGAACATATGGCGGTAGATCAGCCGGTCTTCCTTCATCCCGGTCTTGATCCAACCCGAGGTGAAGAAATCAAAGCTCTCGATGTAATCCGCCTCTTCGGCATCCAGAAAATCATGGGCATATTTTGCCGTCTTGATCTGCATGCAATCGCCCGAGAGCATGTAGAAATGGGTGGCGCGCGGGAAATCCTCCACGGCGGCTTTCACCGCCTCCAAAGTGGCGGCCACAAGGCTCCACTCGCCCCACCCACATTTCTGCCGTTTGCGCGCAAATGTGACGTTGGGATTGGGGTCAAGAGCCGCATGCAGCTTGCGAAAATCAGCCGGGTCGGCGCTGGCGTCAAAGTGGATCGACACGAAATCACCCGCCGCCGTCAACCGCTCGGCTTGCGCAATAATGCCTTCGGGGTCCTTATGGGTCAGCAAAATGAAGGCGATTCGAGCCATGCGGGAAACGACGCCGTAATTGTTTCGGTCACTATCTGCCTTGTTAGCGTCAATTGACGTTGAAAAGACAGTGTTTCTTTGCTCTGTAAGGCATATTTGTTGCGTCAATGCTAACACACCCCCAGCAGGCGCGTTCGGAGGATTGTGAATGGGATTTCCGGGAACTTGGATGACAGAAAGCGAAAGCATGGTGTACCGCGTGGTGCCCAAATGCGCGTGCTCATCCATTGGGCAGATCATGTTCTACACCGATCACGGGCGCTTCTTTGACGGCGATATCCACGACTCGACCGAGGGGCTGCATAAGTGGTCTCAGGAAGAAAGCCAGAAGCCGATCACGTCGAATGTGCAGGCGCATAAAAGCTATGCCTTCACCTGCGTGCGTAACCCCTATGCGCGCATCCTGTCCTCGTTCTTTGACAAGATCGCGGGCATTCAGCGCAACGGCAAACGCTATCGCGGCAATCTGGTGCCCAAGCTGGTGCAGAATTACGGGATCGATGTGGGCTCGCCCGAGGATGAGTTCGACTTTGATCAGGTCGCCTCGTTCCGCCGTTTCCTGCTATTTGCGCGCGACACAATCCGCTGGCGCCGCCCGATGGAGCCCGACATTCACTGGTCGGCGATGTCGGGCCATATCTCGACATTCATCGTCAATGGCGGGCGCTACAACAACATCTTTTTCACCGAAAAATTCGATGAAGGCATGCAAAGCGTGCTGGATGATATCGAGACGCCGGTCGAAATTGATCTGAAAAAAGTGCCTCGATTCAATGAATCAGAGGGGCACGGCCCCAAGCGCGCCCATAAGGTCAGCGATTATTTCGATGATCTGTCGCGCCATTTGATCTGGGAAATCTACAAGAAAGATTTCCAGCTGTTCCAATACGACTTCGACGATCCCGACAACAAGATGCCGATCGGTGAAGTCGATCTTGATGAAGTTCACGCCAAGCTAAGCGACTGATCTGCGTCTTGGCTCTTGCCCCGGCACGGGGCGGCTCTACCTAGCGCAGGTCTTTCCCTTCTGTCTGCGGAGCCCTCCCCCATGACGCTCAGCCCCCGCGACGCGCGGGCCGCGATTTTTTCGCTGGCCCTTGGCACCTTTGGTATCGGCGTGATCGAGTTCGCCTCGATGGGGCTGCTGCCCTTTTACGCCTCCGATTTCGGCATCACCGAGGCGCGCGCAGGGCATGCGATCTCGGCCTACGCGCTGGGTGTGGTGATTGGCGCGCCGCTGTTGGCGGTGGCTGGAGCACGGCTGCCGCGCAAGGGTTTTCTGATCGGGCTGATGACGTTTTACGCGCTGGCCAATCTAATTGCAGGCGCTGCGCCCAACATGACCAGTTTCACCATCGCGCGGTTCTTTTCCGGCCTGCCCCATGGTGCGTATTTCGGCATGGCGATGCTGTTTGCCGCCGATTTGATGCCCAAGGGCAAGCGCGGACAGGCGATTGCCTGGGTCATTACCGGGCTGACGATCGCCAATATCATCGGTGTGCCACTCGCGGGGGCGATTGGGCAATATTTCGGCTGGCGCTGGGGCTTTGTGATTGTGGCCCTGATCTGCGCCGCCTCATCGGCGATGATCGCGCGCACCGCACCCGCCGTGCCGCCTGATCCCAATGCAAGCCCGCTGCGAGAGTTGGGCGCGCTGACAAATCCTGCGGTCTGGCTGACACTTTCGGTCGGAGCAATCGGGTTTGGCGGTGTGTTTGCGGTCTATTCCTACCTGTCAGCCGCAATGATCGCGACCCATGCGGGGCCGGAATGGACGATCCCGATTGCGCTGTCGGCCTTTGGAATCGGGGGCACCTTTGGCAACATGATCGCAGGCAAGCTGTCAAACTGGTCGCATTTCGGCGCGGCGCTGATCTTGCTGTGCGGGATGATTGTGGTGCCGCTGCTGTACACCCTCACCATTGGTCAATGGCAGGCAATGGCGCTTGCGATGGTGGCGCTTGGGCTCACCGCTGGCATGGTCATTCCGATGCAGATGCGCCTGATGGAGGTCGCGGGCGACGCCCAGACTCTGGCCGCCGCGCTTAATCATGCCGCGTTCAACTTTGCCAATGCGCTTGGGCCGTTCTTCGCCGGGCTTGCGCTCAGCGCTGGATACGGCTGGCAGGCCACCGGTTATGTCGGAGCGGCGCTGGCAATGGCAGGCATGGCCTGTCTCGGTCTGGCCTTCCTGCAATCGCGCCGCCCAAAGCGCCTCGCGTTCTAAGCTTTTTCGATTCGAACCGGCACCCCTTTGGACCCCGGCGTCTTGGACAGTTGATCGTGCAGCCCCACCGGCACCAGCACGTTGCATTCGGGGTAATAGCCCCCCACCGTGCCACGCGGCAGCTCAAAACGCACCACTTTGAGCCCAGTAAGCTGTCGCGCGACCCCATCGCCCATATCGCCGCGCACCACCACCGGATCACCATGTTCAAGCCCCAGATCGGCCATGTCGAGCTTGTTCATCAACAAGACATCGCGGGTGCCCTCAATCCCACGGAAGCGATCAGAATAGCCATAAACCGTGGTGTTGAACTGATCGTTTGAGCGCATCGTGATCATCACGAACCGCCCCGGCGCGTGCTCAAACCCCAGCGCGTTCAACTTGTCCGGCGTGGTAAATTCCAGCTTGCCGCTTTCGGTTTTCCAGACCCGTTCATGCGCCGGGTTTCCGCGCCAAAACCCGCCCGGCTCGTTCATGCGGGCGTTGAAATCTCGGAAGTCTTCTGGATAGGTGGCCTCGATCAGATCCCGCACGACAGCGTAATCCTTGACCCATTCATCCCATTTCAACTTGGGGTTTGGCGTGGTGGCCGCTTTTGCAATGCCACAGGTGATCGCGAGTTCGGATTTCAGTAAATCCGAGGCGGGCGTGCTTTTGCCAAGCGATCCGTGGATCATCGAGAAACTATCCTCAACGCTCACATATTGATTGCCCGTCTCCTGCTCATCGATCTCAGAGCGGCTGAGACAAGGCAGAATGAACGCCGCCTGCCCCGGATAAAGATGCGAGCGGTTGAGCTTGGTCGAAATCATCACCGTCAGTTTTTGACTTGGCCATGCGGTCTCGACGCGCGAGGTGTCGGGCAGCGCGCGCACAAGATTGCCGCCAAGGCAGAGCGTGGCCGAGACCTTGCCCTCCATCATTGCCTGCGCGACGGTGACGATATGCATCCCGTCCTCGGTCGGGGGATCGAAATCAAACAGGTCGCGCAGCTTGTCCATCGGGATCAGCGCGGTCTTTTCCGCGATCCCAACCGTGCGCTGGCCCTGCACGTTGGAATGACCGCGCACCGGACAGCAGCCCGCACCCAAGCGCCCGATATTGCCCCGTAGCGCGAGGAAATTGACCAGCATCCCGATATTCGTCGCGCCATGGGCGTGCTGGGTCAGCCCCATGCCATAGACGCCGATCACACGCTCGGCCTTGATGTAGATCTCAGCGGCTTGGCGCAGCTCGGCCTCAGACAGACCGCATTCCTCGCAGATCGCGTCCCATTCGGTCGTGCGACAAAAGGCAATGAAGCCCTCGTGGTCATGACAATGCTCGCGCAGGAAATCCCAATCGATCACTGGCGCGCGGCCCTGATCCTGTGCCTTGTCATCGGCCTCGATCACCGCTTTGCACAGCCCCGTCAGCGCCGCGATATCCGACCCGGCCTTGAGCTGATGATATTGATCCGAGATTTTCGTCTCATGGCCCGTCACCATATCCTGCAGGTTTTGCGGATCGATGAAACTGACAAGACCTTGTTCACGCACCGGGTTGAAGGTGACAATCTTTGCGCCGCGATCCTTGGCCTCTTTAAGCGGATGCAGGAAGCGGGGCGAATTGGTGCCCGGGTTCTGCCCGAAGAAAAAGTAGCAATCGGTTGCCTCAAGGTCTTCCCACAGCACCGTACCAACCGACGAGCCGATGACCTTTTTCAGCCCCACCGAGGTCGTTTCGTGACACATATTCGAGCTTTGCGGCAGGTTGTTATTGCCATAAGCGCGCGCCATCAGCGCCCAAAGATAGCTTGCCTCAAGCCCCGCATGGCCCGAGGAATAGAACACGACCTCCTGCTTGGGCAGCATCTTGAGGATCGCACCGATTTCGGAAAGTGCCTCGTCCCAACTGACCTCGACATAACGGTCGATTGAGGCGTCATAGCGCAGCGGCGCGGTCAGCCGCCCGGTCTTTTCCAACTCATGATCCGACCAATCGCGCAGATCCGCGACCGTGTGATCTTCCCAGAATTCCGGCGTATTGCGCGCCCGCGTCATTTCCCAAAGGGTCGCTTTCGCGCCGTTTTCGCAAAATTCAAACGGGTGGTAATTGGCGGGTTTCGGGAAGGCACAAGAGGCGCACATATAGCCGCCCGGCTTATTTTGGCGCTTCAACTCGCGCAACACATCCGCCGTGGGCCAGGACTCGCCAAAAACCTGACTGATCCCCTTGAGCGATCCCCAGCCTCCCGAGGGGCCGCTCTCTTCTGGCAGGTCATCAATCTTGGTCATGGGGGCCTCCTTGGGGTGCGCAAAAAGCACGCCCCAGCCGCTGGGAGGAGGAGCGGTCGGGGCGCGTATGTTGCTCAAAATGTCATGACGGGCGAACGCGGCATTGCCTGCCCCGGTTCCCTAAGTCACTTAGTAGTGATGCTCATGCTCGGATGTTTTGCCGCGGAACACCCAATAGGCATAGGCGGTATAGGCAAGAATGATCGGCAGAAAAATCGCCGCCCCTACGAAGGTGAACATCAATGAGGAGGTCCCAGAGGCAGCCTCGCGGATGGTGATCGACATCGGCACGATATAGGGAAAGATCGACAGGCCGAGCCCCGCAAAACTAAGCACGAATATCGCGATCCCTGACAGATAGGCGATCAGCCCGCGATCACTGCGAATGGCGCGCCAATAGCCAAACCCCGCCCCTAGCAGCAAAATCGGGACCAGTGCGCTTAGCAGAACCCCCGGCCATGCGAACCAGCGCTGGAAATAATCCGGGTTGAGAAACGGCGTTGCCAGTGACGCCAGCCCGATAAAGCCCAGTGTCACGATCAGCGCGCGCTCTCCGATGCGACGGGCACGGTCGTAGAGGTCCTTGGATGTCTTGAGCACGATCCACGCCGCCCCAAGCATTACATAGCCCGCCACCAGCGCCAGCGCCGTGCCGAGGCTGAACCAGCTGAGCCAATCCATCGGCCCGCCACTAAAGCTGCGCCCGGTGACGGCGGGGCCTTGCAACAGCCCGCCCAGCACCGCGCCCTGCGCCAGCGTGGCGATCAGCGAGCCACCGAAAAACGCCTTGTCCCAAAGCGGTTTCCAGCGCCGGGTCTTGCCGCGAAACTCAAACGCGACGCCCCGAAAGGCCAGCGCCAGCAGCATGATAATCAACGGCACATAAAGCGCGTTCAGGATTACCCCGTAGGCCAACGGAAACACAGCCAGCAAACCGCCGCCGCCCATCACCAGCCATGTCTCATTTCCGTCCCAGACCGGCGCAATCGAATTCATCGCCCGGGTGCGGTTTTCATCGCTGCCAAGGAACGGAAACAAGATACCGATCCCCAGATCGAACCCATCCAGCACGACATAGGTCAGCACCGCAAAGGCGATGATCGCCGCCCAGATATCGGGAAGGTAATGTTCAAAGCCGCTCATGCGTGCGCCTCCTCTTTCTCGGTGGTGACCGTGTCCAGCATGACCGACGCCAGACCCCCGGCACGTTGGGGCGTATTTTCGACGGGGTCTGCCTCTGCAGGCCCCCGCCGCATCAGTCGCAGCAGGTAAAACGTGCCCGAGCCAAACAAGAAGGCATAGACCACCACGAAGCCGATCAACGCGACCAGCGCGGCTGTGTGGCTAAGGTTTGAAACAGACTCCGCCGTAGTGAGATGGCCGTAAATCGTAAAGGGCTGGCGACCAAATTCCGTCGTGAACCACCCCATGATGATCGCCGCGAACCCGCCGGGCGAGATCAGCAAGGCCGCTCGATGGAACCAGCCCGGCTCATGCAGGCGTTTACGCCACATCAGCCAGCCGCCCCACAGCCCAAGCCCCGCAAAGGCAAACCCCAACGCGACCATGATCCGGAACGTCCAGAACACAATGGACATGGGCGGGCGCTTATCGACGGGAAAATCGGCAAGGCCGGGCACTTCGCCATTCAACGAATGGGTCAGGATCAGCGACGATGCATAGGGGATTTCGATTTTGTAATCGGTGCGTTCCTTGGCTTGGTTTGGAATGCCAAACAAGATCAGCCCCGCGCCTTTCTCAGTCTTCCAATGGCCTTCCATGGCGGCGATCTTCGCTGGCTGATGTTCCAGCGTATTCAGCCCGTGCGCGTCACCGGCCAAGATTTGCAGCGGCGCGGTGACCAGCACCATGCCCACGGCCATGCGAAACATCACCCGAATGGCGTCATCCGCGCTGCCTTTGAGGTGGTGCCACGCCCCGACCCCCGCAACGACAAGCGCGGTCGTCAGATAGGCGGCCAGCACCATATGCACAAAGCGATAGGGCAGCGAGGGGTTGAACAGGATCTGCCACCAATCCTTGGGGATGAACTGCCCCGCATCGTTCATCGCAAAGCCCGTCGGCGTCTGCATCCAGCTATTGACCGACAAAATCCAGAAGGCCGAAATCAGCGTGCCCACCGCGACCATCAACACCGCGAAATAGTAGATCGCCGGTGCGACCCGATCACGCCCGAACAGCAAAATGCCAAGGAACCCGGCCTCAAGGAAGAAGGCGGTCATGACCTCGTAACCCATCAAGGGGCCAACAACAGGGCCCGCCTTGTCCGAAAACGCCGCCCAGTTCAGCCCGAATTGATAGGACATGACCACGCCAGACACGACGCCCATCCCGAACACCACCGCAAAGATGTGTTTCCAAAACTCAAAGATGCGCAAAAACACATCGCGCCCAGTGATCAGGCGCAGTGTTTCCAGCACGGCGAGAAAGCTTGCCGTGCCGATGGAAAAGGCTGGAAAGATGATATGCGCCGACACGACAAAGGCGAATTGCGCCCGTGCCAGATCGAGTGTCGGTATGTCGGAAAGTATCATGACGGACCGCTTTCGGTTTAAGGAAAAGACGCGTGTGCGTTCTCAAAGATTACGAAAAGCGCTTGGGCTCGGTTCACTATAGCACGCTGCGGCAGGCTGTCGCAGGCCCAATGAAACAGGCCCGCACGCTAAGCGCACGGGCCTTAAGGCTTGCCGAATACCGCAGCGCAATAGCGCGGCTCAGGCCACTTGTTTGAGACTGACTTTGGCGGGAATGAACGCCTCGTGCAGCGCCTTGATCACCGGCACCAGATCGTCACGCTCCAGCACGAATTGCACATCGACATTGCGCGGCCCCTGCGTCGCGCCAAGGCTTTCCAGCCCCGCATCGCCAATCGCCTGCAAACCGCGCGTCAGCGTCGACAACCCTTTGAGGTCGCGCCCGATGATCGAGGCCATCGCCAGCATCCGCGCTGACACTTGCGCCGAAGGATACCGCTTGGTCAGGTCCTTTTCGACGCGTTGCAGCACCTCGATCGGGGCATCGACATAATGGGTGATCGTGTTGGCATTCGACGCCTTGGACACGATGCGCACGTCATGGCGCGTCAGGGATTCAAGGATCGCCGCGTCATAGCCTTTGACGCCGACCATATCCTGTTCGAACACCTCCAGCGCGATGATCTCAAGGCCCGTCACGATCTCGACTGCCGGCGTGTCAGCGGGCTTGTCATCAATCAGCGTGCCCGGATCGCCCGGCTCAAACGCGTTGGTCACGCGCAAGGGCACATCGGCCTGACGCAGGGTCTTGGCGGCTTTCGGGTGGATCGCCTCCATCCCCATATTCGAGAGCTGATCGGCCACGTCGTAATTCGTGTGGCCGAGCTTGCGCACCCGATCCGCGCCCACCAGCTTGGGATCGGCCGAAGACAGGTGGAATTCCTTGTGAATGATCGCCTCGCGCGCGCCCGTCAGCGCTGCAAGCCGCGAGAACGTCACCTCGGAATAGCCGCGATCAAACTCGCGCATCAGCCCCTCGGAGCATTGCGCATAGCCCGTCACGATCGGCATCTCGGTGGCCAGATCGACATCTTTCATTGCGTTCAAGATGCGCGAATCCAGATCGTGATCGGTCTCGTCGCGCCAGCCCGACAGATCGACCAGCCGTGCATTCACGCCCGCGCGCTGCAGCAAAAGCGTGGTGACATAGGCGGAATGCGCCTCGCCCAGACCCGACAGCAATTCGCGGATCTGCAGCATATGTTGGGACAGCCGGAAATGCCCGTAAGAACACAGCCGCTGCAAATCGATCAGGCAATTGCGCGCGCCCTCGATACGTTCGCGCACAAATTCGCTGGCCTGCGAGATATCGCCGGGATGTTTGAGCACTGCCTCATGCGCCGCGATCATCGCGCTCGACACACGGTTCAGCGCCTCATGCCAGCCATGATCGCTATCGGCCTTGGCAAACTGCGCATAGACCCCGGAATCACCGGTTTTCTTATGCTCCAGCAACAGGTTGGTGATGCCACCAAAGGCCGAAACCACGAAAATCCGGTTGTAAAGATCGCCCCCCGCGCGATCGCCAATGAACAGCGTCTTGCGCAGCTCATCGACACGGCTCATCGAGGTGCCGCCGATCTTTTCGACAGTGTGGGATTGCTGGGTCATATTTACCCTCACGCTTTCTCCAGATCTTCAGCCGGGGCGTAAGATCCATCTTCGCGATGCACCTCGGTGCCGGTGACGGGTGGGTTAAAGCAGCACGCCATCACAAGGTCTTCGTCCCCTGCAACAAGGCGGTGATGATCATGCAGGTTCAGCGCATACATCACGCCGGGCTTGATCTCGTGGCGGGTGCCATTGTCCAGCTCGGTGATGTGGCCATTGCCCGAGATGCAATAGACGCTCTCAAAGTGGTGCTTGTAGTGGAAGGTGTGATCCGAACCGGCCTTGAGCGTGGTGATGTGGAACGAAAAGCCCATCTTGTCATCGGCCAGCAGCATCCGCACGCTGGTCCAATCGGCATCCGCCACGGCGCGGTCGGTCGTTTTGAGTTCGTTGAAGTCGCGAACGATCATATCGTGTCTCCGTATCTGTATAGTTGAGCAGTGAGGCGCTTATTCTGCGGCGATCTTGGTGCCCGAGGCCATCACTTCGCTGGTCGCCTCACGCAGGATCGACAGGCCCGTGCGGAAAGTCTCCATCGGCGTGGTCAGCGGCGCAAGCACCTTGATCACCTGATCCTCATTGCCCGAGGTCTCGATCACGAGGCCCTTTTCAAAGCACAGCCCGCAAATTTCCGAGGCCAATTCACCCGTGCCGACATCAACACCTTGCATCAACCCGCGCCCCTTGAGGAACGCATTGGGAACCAGATCGGCAACCGCAGCGAGCCCCTCGCGCAGCACGTCCGATTTCACGGCGAGTTCGCGCTGGAAGGTATCATCGGCCCAGAATTTCTGGATCGCGACGGTCGCGGTCACAAAGGCATGGGTGTTGCCGCGGAAGGTGCCGTTATGTTCAGCCGGGCCAAACACGTCGTAATCGGGACGTATAAGCAGCAGCGCCATCGGCAGACCAAAGCCCGAGATCGACTTCGCTTGCGTCACCAGATCGGGCATCACGCCCATCTCCTCGAACGAGAAGAAGGTGCCAGTGCGCCCGCAGCCGGCCTGAATATCGTCGATGATGAACAGCGCGCCATGTTTGCGCGCGACCTTCTCGACGCCCTGAATGAATTCGGGGCTGGCAGCATTAAGGCCGCCCTCGCCTTGCACGGTTTCGAGCATGATCGCGGCAGGCGCATCCACACCGCCCGAGGCGTCCGAAAGCATCTGATCGAGCAGCGCGACCGAATCCACGCCATCTGCATAATCGTCATAGGGCAGACGCGTCACGCCCTGCGTCTCCATCCCTGCACCGCCGCGGTGATAGCCGTTGCCGGTCGCCGCCAGCGCGCCCATCGTCACACCGTGAAAGCCGTTGGTGAAGGCGATGATGTTGGTGCGCCCGGTGGCCTTGCGCGCGATCTTCATCGCTGCTTCTACGGCATTCGCGCCGGTCGGGCCGACGAACATCACTTTGTGATCCATCCCGCGCGGAGCAAGGATGTGATCGGTGAACGCGGTCAGGAAATCGGCCTTGCTGTCGGTATGCAGATCAAGCGCGTGGCCCATCTTGTTTTCCAACAGATGGTTGATCAGCGCCTCTTTCATATCCGGGTCGTTATGCCCGTAATTGAGCGAGGAACAGCCTGCGAGAAAATCGATATAGGTGTTGCCCTCGGCATCGGTCAGTTCCGAGCCTTGCGCGCAGGTGAACACGGTATCGAAGCCACGGCAATAAGAGCGGGCATTGGATTCGCGCTGGGTGAAGATTGTCTTGTCATTGGGGGAGGTCATGGGTGGCTCCGTCTATTTTATTGATATGAAAGGGGCGGCGCGGCCGGATCAGGCGGCGGCGCGGGCCTCTTGCGGGAATGTGATCGTGACCATGTGCTCGGTCGCGGCGTGACCATCGAAATGGTCGTCTTCGTGGAAATGCGCCTCGTCGGTCAACTCACCGCCAATCGAGCGCGCGAAAGACCGAAACAGCCCCCAGCTTGCCGCGTTGGACTGCGTGATCGTGGTCTGAAGCCGGGTGCAATCGGCAGCCTCGTCGCGGTCGATCAGGTGGCGCAGCATCCGCTTGCCAAGACCCAGCCCACGCGCCTCGGGTGCCACGGCAACCTGCCAAACGAAAAAGCTTTGCGGATCCGAGGGCGCGATATAGCCCGAGATCCAGCCCAGCAACTGACCGTCACGCTCGACCATAACACAGGTGTCGCGGAAGTGGTCGCATTGCAGCAGGTTGCAATACATCGAGTTCTCATCAAGCGGCTTGCAACGCTGGATCAGCTTCCAGATCTCGCTGCCATCCTTGGCATCGGGCTTGCGGAACACCAGAGCAGGCTTTGACTTGATCGACTCGATTTGCGGCATGCTTCCTGTCCTTTTTTGCTTCGGATGACTAAGTAACCCACCGAGCCCGAAATTTCAATAAGCTAACTACAAAAGCTTAGAGAAGTTCCGCTTAGCCCTTTAAATAAAGAGATATTCGCCTTAGATACCATTCATATGACAAACCAAAACAGCTTTGAGCAAACGAGTAAGCTTAGGAAAACAAAGCAATTGAACGCCTCGGCGCTCTCTGCGATATTGGGCCATCTTGATGACAAAGAGGCCCGCCATCTCATGGACCGCGTTGATACCAGCCTGATTGCGCTGCGCCGCATTCTGCGCGCGACCGAGATGTTTGGCCGCGATCTTGCGAAGGCAGCCGGTCTGACGCCTGCGCAGTTTCGTGTGCTTCAAGTGGTGGCGGAAAACGGGTCATCGACGCCCAAGGCCATCGCAACCCGGATGAGCGTCAGCCAAGCCACGATGACCGCGCTGCTCGACAAACTAGCGCGCAAAGAAATGGTGACGCGGCAACGCTCGCAGCGCGATCGCCGTCAGACCGATATTGTGATCACCCCGCAGGGGCGTGCCGCGATGGAGGACGCACCCGACGCGCTGCAGCAGATTTTCGTACGCCGCTTTGAGGCGCTGGAGGACTGGGAACAGGCGCAACTGATCGCCTCGCTCGAACGGGTCGCGGCGATGCTGGATGCCCATGAGATTGACGCCTCGCCGGTGCTGGATTGGGGCGACATTTCGGGTCGGCCGATCTAAGCTAGGCCTCCCCCCTTGCAACTGGCGCAGGCCCCGGCCACTCTGACCCGACCCAGGATCGGAGCCATCCATGCCGCTTTCCAAAGCCCCCTTCAGCCAGTCCGAATATGACCGCCGCATCCGGCTTGTGCGCCAGTCGATGGCCGAGCGCGGGATCGAGGTGCTGTTCGTCACCAACCCGTCGAACCAATTCTGGCTGACGGGCTATGACGGCTGGTCGTTTTACACCCATCAGGGCGTGATCCTGCCGCTGGAAGGTGCACCCTTCTGGTGGGGCCGTTTCATGGATGCCAATGGCGCGCGCCGCACGGTCTGGATGGAGGAGGAAAACATCCTTCATTACAACGACATCATGGTGCAATCCGAGGTCGCCCACCCGATGGAAGACCTCGCTTCGCGCCTGCGCATCATGGGCTATGGACATGGGCGGATCGGCGTCGAGATGGAGACCTATTTCTACACCGCCAAGGCCCATGCCGTTCTGGTGGAGGGCCTGCCCGACGCCGAAATGATCGATGCAAGCGCGCTTGTGAACTGGCGGCGATTGATCAAATCCGAGGACGAGCTGAATTTCATGCGCCGCGCGGCGCGGATTTCCGAATTGGTGATCGCCCGCGCGATGGATTTGATCGAGCCGGGGATGCGCAAGCATGACCTCGTGGGCGAGTTGTATCGCACCGCCGTGCAGGGCGAGGAGGATAGCTGGGGCGACTACCCCGCGATCGTGCCGCTGCTGCCGTCGGGCGCGGATGCCTCTGCCCCGCATTTGACCTGGAATGGCGAGGCGCTAAAATCGGGCGAGGCGACCTTTATCGAGCAATCGGGCTGTTATCGCCGCTATCACGCCCCGCTGTGCCGCACGGTGTTTCTAGGCAAGCCGCCACAACATATGGTGGATGCCTCGCAGGCGTTAACCGAGGGGCTGAATGCCGGTATTGAGGTGGCACGCGCTGGCAACCGGGCGTGCGACATTGCGCGCGCGCTCAACACCGAACTGCTCAAAGTCGGGATCGAGCGGCCCAACCGCGCAGGTTATGCGGTGGGCTGTTCCTACCCGCCCGATTGGGGTGAACATACCGTGTCGATCCGCGACACCGACGAGACCGTTCTGGAACCCGGCATGACCTTTCACTTCATGCCCGGGCTTTGGATGGACGATTGGGGGATGGAGACCACCGAGACGATCCTGATCCGCGAGTCGGGCGCGGCAGAAACGCTGAGCCAGATCCCGCGCAAGCTGTTCATCAAGGATTGAGGCGATGGGGATCGACACCACCCGCGCGATTCTGGGCGATCTGATCGGGTTTCCCAGCGTTTCGTCGCAAAGCAATCTGGCGATCATCCACTACATCGCAGATCGGCTTGAGCAGGCCGGAGCCGAAGTCGAGGTGATGCCGGATGTAAGCGGGCAAAAGGCAAATCTGTTTGCGACTTTCGGGGGCGCGCGCGAGGGCGGCTTGGTGCTGTCGGGGCATAGCGATGTGGTGCCCGTCACCGATCAGGATTGGACAAGCGACCCGTTTGTGATGGCCGAACGTGACGGGCGGCTTTACGGGCGTGGGGCCTGCGACATGAAAGGCTTTATCGCCGCCTGTTTGAGCAGTCTCGATACCCTGCGCGAGGCCGCCAAAACCCGCCCGATCCATTTCGCCTTCACCCATGACGAAGAGGTAGGCTGTCTGGGCGCGCAATCGCTGGTCAAGCTGCTGGCAGAGCGCCCGTATAAACCCCGCCTTTGCATCATCGGAGAGCCGACCTCGATGCAGGTCTATGATGGCAACAAGGGATGTTGCGAATATACCGTGCATTTTGAGGGGCGGCCCGGTCATAGTTCTGCCCCCGACAAGGGCGTGAATGCCGTTGAATATGCCGTGCGCTACATCAATCGGCTGTTTGAGCTGCGCGCCGCGCTGGTGGCACGCTGTCCACCCGGCTCGCGCTTTGATCCGCCGCAAACGACGCTGAATGTCGGCGCGCTGCGGGGCGGGGTGTCTCATAATGTGATCGCCCCGCGCGCCGAGCTGAACTGGGAGATGCGCCCGATCAACGCCGCCGATATGCGCTTTGTCAAAGACGAGATCGCGGCGTTTGTCAGCGACACCTTGCTACCCGAGATGCGCGCAATCGCGCCCGAGGCAGGCATCGCGACCGAGATTGTCGGTGAGGTTGTGGGCCTTGAGCCGATGGATGAAAATGGCGCGCGCGATCTGGTCTTTGCGCTGACCGGGCAAAATCACGCAGGCTGCGTGGCCTTCAACACCGAGGCCGGGCTCTTTCAAGCGATCGGAATGGATGCGGTGATTTGCGGGCCGGGCTCGATCGAGCAGGCGCATAAGGCCGATGAATTCGTTTCCCTTGATCAACTGTCGCAATGCTTGAACATGCTGGAGCGGCTGGGAGAGGCGCGCTAACCTCGCCATCCCCCCCCTTGGAACGAGCCGCCTTTCGCGCCTCGCGTCCCCTTCAAATCCCGCGATTTGCACACCGCGCCGGGCAGAGCTGATCCCACCCCAGATCACATCTGCGACGCGCGAAGCGCCTCCTTTCGGGGCTTGCAGCACATTTTTGGACGGGAACGCCCTGTTCTCGCAGCGTACACGGCCTGAAAAGGTTGCGCCCAGACGACAGGCCATTTACGACATGAGCATGTCGGATTTTGACAATCCAAGAGTTTGCCCCATCATAGGCAAGAACCAGCCGACACCGGCCTCGTCGATGAACGAGGCCCGATGGCCGATCCCGCGGTGGCAGCCCGCGCGGCCCAAATCCCATAAATGCTGCCGCCACAGGAGTATACGCATGAAGAAATCCACAATCGCCAGTCTGTTTCTGGCACTGCCGCTAAGCGTGCTTGCCGCACCTGCCGTTTTTGCCGCCGATGGTGAATGCGGAAAAGTCACCGAAGCCGAGATGAACTGGGCTTCGGCAGGCGTCGCGGCTTGGGTCGACAAGATCATTCTCGAAAACGGATATGGCTGCGATGTGACGCTGGTGACCGGCGACACGATGCCCACCTTCACCTCGATGAATGAAAAAGGTCAGCCCGATATCGCCCCCGAGCTTTGGGTGAACGCGGTCAAGATTGCGCTCGACAAAGCGGTCAGCGAAGATCGCATGGTGACCACCGCAAAGATCCTCAAGGATGGCGGCGTCGAGGGCTGGTGGATTCCGAAATATATCCAAGAAGAGCACCCCGAAATCAAGACGGTTGATGATGCGCTGAAGCACCCGGAGCTGTTCCCCGATCCCGAGGATCCCTCAAAAGGCGGCGTCTATAACTGCCCGGCGGGCTGGAACTGCCAGATCTCGACGTCAAACCTGTATCGCGCCTATGACGCCGAGAAGAAGGGCTTTAACCTGGTTGATACCGGGTCAGCTGCTGGTCTGGATGGCTCAATCGCGAATGCCTATGAGCGCAAGCAGGGTTGGCTGGGCTATTACTGGGCACCGACCGCGATCTTGGGCAAATATGAGATGGTCAAGCTGGATGCCGGCGTGCCCAACGACAAGGAAAACTGGGACAAATGCACATCGCAAGCCGATTGCCCGGACCCGGTGCCAAATGCCTATCCGGTGTCGGACGTCTTCACCGTCGTGACCAAGGAATTCTCTGAGAAAAACGCGATTGCGATGAACTATCTTAAGAAGCGTGAATGGTCGAACGATACGGTCGGCAAGTTCCTTGCTTGGCAGACCGACAACCAAGGCACGAACGAAGATACGGCTTATTACTTCCTCAAGACGTTCCCGGATGTCTGGAAGGCATGGGTCTCTCCGGAAGTGGCCCAAAAGGTCGAGGGAGCGCTCTGAGCGCGACCTGAACATTTGCGGCGCGCGCGGGGGCTTCTCGCGCGCGCCCTTTCTTTGAACAAGCATGTCGGCACTCGACTGAAGGACATTTTAGATGGCATCTTCCTGCTGGGGCCTTCCGGAGCTCATTTGTCAGTTCCCTGCCCTTCCTGACAAAACCCTGCGCCTGATGCGCATGGGAATCGACAATGGTTTCCGCGGCATCGTGCGCCATTATTCCGACCAGATCGACGCGGCGACCCGCCCGTTGCAATGGTTTCTCAACACCCTTGAAAACGCCTTCACCAATACACCTTGGTTCATCGTTCTCGCAGTTATTCTGACCGTGGTCTGGTTCGCTTCGCGCAGCATCAAGATCGTGATTGGTTCTGCCATCGGCATGTGCCTGATCGGGGTCTTTGGCCTGTGGGAAGACACGATGACGACATTGGCGATGGTCGCCGTGGCAACAATGATTGCCATTGCGCTGGGCTTGCCGATTGGCATTCTCGCGGCGCGATCGGACCGGTTTCAATCGGTGCTGAGCCCGATCCTAGATGTGATGCAGACGATGCCCTCCTTCGTCTACCTGATCCCGGTCGTGGTGATCTTTGGCATCGGCAAAGTGCCCGGCGTGATCGCTGTGGTGATCTATGCTGTGCCGCCGATGATCCGCTTGACGAACCTTGGCATTCGCCTTGTCGACAAAGAAGTGATCGAGGCCGCAGATGCGTTCGGTGCAAACTCGCGTCAAAAACTGTGGGGCGTTCAGTTACCGCTGTCGCTGCCCACGATCATGGCGGGCGTGAACCAAACCATTATGATGGCGCTGGCGATGGTCGTCGTGGCCTCGATGGTGGGT
The DNA here is from genome assembly GCF_040892615.1 of Thioclava arctica. NCBI lineage: Bacteria > Pseudomonadati > Pseudomonadota > Alphaproteobacteria > Rhodobacterales > Paracoccaceae > Thioclava > Thioclava arctica. The sequence continues at coordinate 44,400 of NZ_JBFRYC010000005.1, read as the reverse complement.
GTCGGTGGTCTTGGTAAGAACGTGCTGCAAGCGATCAACAACCAGTTCTTCACGATCGGCTTCCTGAACGGTTTCGCCCTTGTGGCGATTGCGATCATTTTCGACCGTGCCAGCCAAGCCTTTGGCAAACGGTTGCAGAAACACTCGGAGGCGGGCCATGACTGATTCAACCAACACCGCGCCCAAAGAACGCTCTGGGATCGAGATTCGCAATCTTTACAAGATCTTTGGACCCAATGCCGAGCACTATATCGAGGCGGTTCAAAACGGCATGAGCAAGGATGAGCTGAACGACAAGCACAACCATGTTCTGGGGTTGCAAAACATCAATCTCGAACTGCCGCCGGGTCAGATTTCGGTGATCATGGGGCTTTCAGGGTCGGGGAAATCGACCCTGATCCGCCATATCAACGGGCTGATCATGCCCACGTCGGGCGAGATTTTGTATAACGGGCGCGATGTCATGAAGATGACGCCCGATGAGCTGCGCGAATTCCGCCGCCACGAAACGGCGATGGTATTCCAAAAATTCGCTCTGCTGCCGCATCGCACGATCCTGGAGAACACCCGGTATGGGTTGGATATTCAGGGCATCGACTCGGCCAAATCCAACCCGATCGCGCGCAGATGGATCGATCGTGTGGGCCTGTCTGGCTATGAGGATTACTATCCGAACCAGCTTTCAGGTGGCATGCAGCAGCGGGTTGGTCTGGCGCGTGCGCTGGCCAATGACGCCGATATCTTGCTGATGGATGAGGCGTTTTCCGCGCTTGATCCGCTTATTCGGATGGATATGCAAAAGGTGTTGCTGGATCTTCAGGCCGAGTTGAAAAAGACCATCGTCTTCATCACCCATGACTTGGATGAGGCGCTGCGCCTTGGCGATACAATTGCGATTTTGCGCGATGGCAAAGTGGAGCAAGTCGGCACCGGCCAGGAAATCGTGCTGCATCCGGCCAATGATTACATCGCGGAATTCGTGCGCGAGGTGAACCGCGGCCGTGTGATCCGCGCAGCGACAGTGGCGACTCCGCTGCCTGAGGGCGATACCCCCCTGCCCAAGCTCCGCCTCAAAGGCGCTACCACGCTGGAACTGGCGGCGCGCAAACTGGCGGAACGCGATGTGCGCAATGCGACGGTGCTTGGCAAGGATGGGCGCCCGATGGGGGTGATCGACATGCACACGATGCTGACCGCGATGGTCACGCCCGCCACGGTGGATGACAGTGAAGATGAGGACAGCGAAGAAGACGCGGCCTGATCCGGCAGCGATCTGAACGACGTATGAAACGATGGGGCGCGCAGACAAAGGGATGCGCGCCCCATCGAACAACCTGCATCAGTGGTAAGAGAACCATCTAGGAAAGGTGAGGCGCAATACCTCGTGCGCGTTTAGAACCAACCCGGCCCGCGTTGCGACAACCGCTCCATATTGGCTTGGGTGTGCTGGCCGATCCGCGCCATCGACGCAGAGAGAGCCCGATCGGGCGAATGACCACTTAGCAGCGCGTTCAACGCGGCGTGCCCCGCCTCAAGAACCGCTAACGGCTTTTCCTGAATCATGCGGAGATTTTCATTTTCGGGCACATTCCAGAGCCCTGCAATGCCGGCCAATCGCATTGCGATGACGGATTGTGCTTCAAAGCCGATTCGTGCTGCGTCAAGACCGATCCGTATTGCTTGTAGGGGGTCCATGTCGTACCTCGCATCATTGGCCGTCCAAGGCCAGGAAATCCCAACCTTGCATTTTGATGTTAATTTTGTGTGCCTTTTACAACCGATACGCCAGCCCTGTTTCGGTTTGCCACGGAAACGCTCAAACTCGCAGCTAAACCGCGCCTCTTAGGTCACAGTTCCCTGCTTGATCGTCTTGTTTACTTGATTTCACGCTTCTGTGAGCCAAATTGCAGCGCAAATCTTAGAGTCTGCACAGTACTGTGCGTACGCGCAGCACCAGATGTGCATTGACTTCGCCCTTCAAACCGAACCATTCGGTTCAAAACCAAATAAACTCTCACGAACGTGACCGATTTAACCGACGGGTCCTAACAAATGATCAAACGCCTCCTTATCGCTATTGTGCTGCTTGTTCTCGTCGTCGGCGGGATCGTGGGCTTTAATATGTTCCGATCAAAAATGATCGCGCAGTACTTTGCGACGATGAAGCCACCTGCGGTCAACGTGTCGGTCAGCGAGGTGAAGCCGATCACCTGGACGCCGGGTCTTGAAGCGATTGGCACGGCTTCGGCCGCGCAGGGCACGGACCTTGCCGTAGAAGTCGGCGGCACGGTGCAGGAAATCAATTTCAAATCCAACGACAAGGTCGAAAAAGGTCAGCTTTTACTGAAAATCGACGACCGCTCGGAACGCGCCGATCTGGAATCGGCCAAGGCCGGGCTGGCCCTTGCGGAAACGAACCTCAAGCGGGCACGAGAATTGGCGCAGCGCGGCGTGTCGGCGGCCTCAAATCTGGAGCAAGCCGAGGCCACCGCCCAAGAGGCCCGCGCAAGCGTGGCGAAACTGCAAGCCGTGCTTGAGAAAAAGCGCCTGATTGCGCCCTTCAGCGGCGTCATGGGCATTCCGCAAGTCGAGCTGGGCCAATATGCGGCCACAGGCACGACCTTTGCGACCCTGCAAGATCGCGACAACATGCGCGTCGATTTCACGCTGGCCGAACAACAGGCGCGTCAGGCCTCGGTGGGGCAAGGCGTCGAAGTCATGACCGAAGACGGCACGCTGGATCTCAAAGGGCAGATCACCGGGGTTGAACCCAAGATTGACCCCAATTCCCGCCTTGTCACGCTGCGCGCGGAAATCGCCAATGATAATGAACGCCTGACGCCCGGCCAATTCGTGCATGTGCGCGTGATCCTTCCCACCGAGACGGGCGTGATCGCCTTGCCGCAAACGGTCATCAGCTCAAACCTGTATGGCGACTCGGTTTTCGTCGTGCGCAAGGAAACGCCCCAAGGGTCGGATACCCCGACGCTGATCGCCAAACAGCTTTTTGTGACGCTCGGGCGTCGCTCTGGCACGCTGATTGAAATCACCAAGGGCCTGAAAGCGGGCGATATGGTGGTCAATGCGGGGCAGAACAAGCTGAACTCTGGGGCCAGCGTCACGATCGACAACACGATCTCTCCGGATCCCAATGCCCCCAGCACTGCGGATGTGATGAAAGCGCTCGGGATGCCCGAAAGCGCCGTCCAAGACACCGCGAAATCGCAGTAAGGGTCGCTGGAAATGAATGTCTCTGAAATCTTCATTCGCCGCCCCGTCCTGTCGATGGTGCTGGGTGCGTTCATGCTGTTGTTTGGCGCTCAGGCCTATTTCAACCTGCCCGTGCGGCAATACCCGGAAGTCGAGGAAACGGTGGTCACCATCACCACCGCCTATCCCGGTGCCTCGCCGGAACTGATCCAGGGCTTCATTACTTCGCCACTCGCGGCAGCCGTGGCCACAACCGAAAACGTCGATTACGTCACCACGCAATCGCGCCCCTCGGCTTCGGTCATCTCGGTGCATATGAAGCTGGGGTCGAACTCGGAAGCGGCGATGACCGAGGTGCTGAGCAAGGTGCAGCAGGTCAAAGGGCAACTGCCCACCGCCGCCAAGGATCCGGTGATCGTGAAAGGCACGGGGCGCACCTTCGCGCTGATGTATCTGGCCGCGATGAACCCCAATATGACCCCCGAGCAGCTGACCGAATATCTGGAACGCGTGATCAAGCCCCGGATGTCGACGATCCCGGGCGTGGCGCAGACCCAGATCATCGGCGCGTCGGATTACGCGATGCGCATCTGGCTCGATCCCGACAAGCTGGCGGCGCGTCAGGTGACCGCCTCAGAGGTGCTCAACGCGATCCGCGCGTCCAACTTCCTGTCCGCGCCGGGCAGCACGAAAAACGAATACGTCGCCCAGTCGATCACCCTGCAATCAACGCTGCAAACCCCCGAGGCCTTTGGCCAATTGCCAATTCGCTCCAACGGGGATGAAGTCGTGCGACTGCGCGATGTGGCCAAGATCGAGCTGTCAAAAGCAGCCGACAATGAAATCGTCACCTTCGACAGCAAGCAAGGCACGTTCTTGGGCATTACCACCACGCCCTCCGCCAACCCGCTGGATACGGCGGCGGCGGTGCGCAAAGAATTGCCCGCAATCAACGCCACCCTGCCCGAAGGCATGAAGATCGAACTGGTCTACGATTCCACCGAAACGATTTCGGCCTCGATCGACGAGGTGTTCAAGACCATCGCCGAAGCGGTCGCGATTGTTGTCTTGGTGATCTTGCTGTTCCTTGGCTCGTTCCGTTCGGTTGCAATGCCCATCGTAACCATTCCGCTCTCACTGATCGGCGTGCTGGGCGTGCTGCTGGCGCTGGGCTATTCGATCAACCTGTTGACCCTTCTGGCAATGGTGCTTGCGATTGGTCTGGTGGTTGATGACGCGATCGTCGTGGTCGAGAACATTCACCGACATATTGACGATGGGATGAAACCCATCCCCGCCGCCGTGCAGGGCATGAAAGAAATCACCGGCCCGGTGATCGCGATGACAATCACACTCGCGGCGGTGCTTACTCCGTTGGGCTTTACCGGTGGGCTAACCGGCCAGCTGTTCCGCGAATTCGCCTTTGCGCTTGCGGGATCGGTGATTTTGTCGGGGATCATTGCCCTGACGATCACCCCGATGATGGCGGGGCGGTTGCTGGTGCATGGCAATGCCAAAGGGTTCCAAGCCTTCGTCGATCGCAATTTCGACCGGCTTTCGGGCTGGTATGGGCGGCGCGTGGCGGGCTCGCTTGACGTGCGCCCCGTGACGTTGCTGATCGTGGTCGCGCTGATGGGGCTGACGGGATTTATGCTGGTCAACACCTCGACCGAACTGGCCCCTGATGAAGACAATGGCGCCCTGTTTGCAATCCTCAATGGGCCGCAATACGCGACCACCGATTACACGCAGAAATACATCAACCAAGTGGCCAAGAGCACGGCGGGAATTCCCGAAGTGCGCACCGATTTCTCGATTGCGGGCTTTGGCGGGGCGACCAATTCGGGCATCTATATCTGGGCGCTCAAGGATTGGTCCGAACGCACCCGCAGCCAGAAACAAATCCAGACCGAGATTCAGGCTGACTTGGGCAAATCCACTGGCCTTCAAGGCTTTGCCTTTGCGCCGCCCTCCTTGCCGGGTACCGGCGGCGGCTTGCCGATTTCGGTCGTGCTGCAGTCCATCCACTCGTCAAAACGCGTGGCCGAGGTGGCCGAGGAAATCAAGACCAAGGCGCAGGCCTCGGGCAAGTTCATCATCGTGCAGAACTCGCTTAACTTTGATAGCCCCCAAGTTGATGTGACCATCGACCGCGACCGGGCGGCCGCGCTGAATGTGCCGGTATCCGATATCGGAGCCACGCTCAGCTTGCTGGTCGGCGAGGCCTCGGTGGCGCAGTTTGACCGCGACTCCAACAGCTATGACATCATCCCGCAGGTGCCGCAGAAATTCCGCTCGAACCCCGAAGAACTGGGGCGCTATTTCGTGCGCGCGGCCAATGGCGCGATGGTGCCGCTCTCGGCGCTGGTCAAGATCGAAACCGGGGTGAATGCGGCCTCGATCGAACAGTTCGATCAACTCAACTCGGCGACGATCACCGCGCTCCCCCTGCCCGGCCAATCAACCGGCCAAGGGCTGCAAACGATCACCGACATCGCAAATCAGGTCATGCCCGAAGGCTTTTTCCTGAATTATTCCGGTCAGTCGCGGATCGAGAAAAGCCAAGGCAACACGATCCTGATCGCTTTTGCGGCGGCCGTTCTGGTGATCTACCTCGTGCTTGCTGCGCAATTCGAAAGCTTCCGCGACCCCTTCATCATCTTGATGACGGTGCCGCTGACGATCTTTGGCGCGGTGCTGCCGCTGAACCTTGGGCTTGGCACACTGAACATCTACTCCGAGGTGGGGCTGATCACTCTGGTGGGCCTGATTACGAAACACGGCATCCTAATGGTCGAGTTCGCCAATCAGCAACGCACGCTATCGGGGCTCACCCGCAGGCAAGCGATTGTCAAAGCCGCCCAGATCCGCTTGCGTCCGATCCTGATGACCACAGCCGCTATGGCGTTGGCGGTGGTCCCCTTGATCCTTGCTGTCGGAGCCGGGGCGGCAGCGCGTTCGGCGATGGGTCTGGTGATTTTCTCAGGCCTGCTGATCGGAACGATGTTCACATTGTTCGTCGTTCCAATGTTCTACAGCTTTATCTCGCTATCGGACAAAGCTTGGGACGCAGCGGCCAAACGACGCCAAGAGGCAGGCTGAGCCCGGTCGCGTCGGCGCTCTGACCTGCGCGAGATCGGCAAGGGCGGAACGCTCCGCGGGGAGTATTTGAGGCTAGATGAAAGCGCGTTGTCGTTCATCCGGCCTTAACCTTGATCAGCCAAGCTGGCAGCGCAGGACAGGCTGGAGAGCCGATGACTGCGCTAGGTGAAACGCGCCCCACCTCCCTGTCACAGGCTTGATGGGGCGCGTGACCACCATTTCATCTAGCCAGAAATACTCCCGCCGGAGGCATCCCCAGGCGACATGATCGCTGCGCGCCTTTAGCGTTTCGCATCTTCCAAAATCATCTGCGCGGCTTTTTCGGCGATCATCATCGTGGGCGCATTAGTATTGCCCGAGGTGATCGTCGGCATCACCGATGCATCCGCGATCCGCAACCCTCCCAGCGCCTTGAGCCGCAATCGCGGATCCACCACTGCCCCGTCATCCGCACCCATCCGGCAGGTGCCGACGGGGTGAAAGATCGTCGTGCCGATCTCGCCCGCAGCCCGCACCAAATCTGCTTCGCTTTGATAGCTTGGGCCGGGCTTGAATTCTTCAGGGTGGAATTTGGCGAAGGCCGGCTGCTCGGTCACGCGCCGCACTTGTCGGATGGCCTCGGCAGCCACGCGCCTGTCCCCCTCGGTCGCGAGGTAGTTCGGCGCGATTGTCGGATGGGCGCGCCAATCGGCGCTGTTGATATGGATAGACCCCCGGCTTTCGGGGCGCAGATTGCACACGCTCGCCGTCATCGCCGGGAACGGGTGGACCGCGTCCCCGAATTTATCAAGGCTCACGGGTTGCACATGATATTCCAGATCCGGCATCTCTTTTTCCGGAAAGCTGCGCGTGAAAACCCCCGCCTGCGAGGGCGACATCGACATCGGGCCCGAGCGGAACAGCGCATATTCCATCCCGATCTTGGCTTTGCCCCACAGGCTCGAGGCCATGGTGTTCAGACTTTTGACGCCATGAACCTTGTAGATCAGTCTCAGTTGCAAATGATCTTGCAGGTTCTCCCCGACGCCCGCGACCTCTGCCACCGGGGCAATGCCATTCTGGCTGAGCACATCGCCGCGCCCGATGCCCGATAGCTCAAGTATCTGCACCGAGCCAATCGAGCCCGCCGACAGCACAACCTCGCCCGCACGCACCTCACGGCTTTCGCCGTTTTGGTTATAGCGAATGCCGGTAACGCGGCCTTCCTCGATCACCAACCGCTCAACCTGCGCGCCCGTCTCGATGCGCAGATTGGGGCGCTTCATTGCCGGGCGCAGAAAGGCTTTCACCGCGCTCCAGCGCCAGCCCTTTTTCTGCGTGACATGGAAATAGCCACCGCCCTCGTTGGAGCCGGTGTTGAAGTCATCGGTGCGCGGAAAACCCGCCTGCTCGGCGGCCTCAAGAAAGGCATCCAGCATGTCCCAGCGCACGCGCGCCTTTTCGACGCGCAACTCGCCGCCTGCCCCGTGCAAGTCACTGTCGCCCTGATAAAAATCTTCCTGCCCCTTAAACAGCGGCAGCACATCGTCCCAGCCCCAGCCAGTGCAACCGGATTGGCGCCACATGTCGTAATCGCGTGCCTGGCCGCGCATGTAGATCATACCGTTGATCGACGAACAGCCGCCCAGAATGCGGCCGCGCGGATACAGCAATTCGCGCCCGTTCAGTCCCGGATCGGGGGCGGTTTTATAGCCCCAATCGGTGCGCGGATTGCCGATGCAATACAAATACCCGACCGGGATATGCACCCAATGGTAATTGTCGCGCCCACCCGCTTCGAGCAAAAGCACCCGGTTTCTCGGGTCCGCCGATAGCCGATTTGCCAACACGCAGCCCGCGCTGCCCGCGCCCACGATGACGTAGTCGAACTGATCCATGCGCCCCTCCCTGACATGCTTCCGGCGGTGAGTGTCGCAAGCGCCGCGCGCAGGAACAAGGGCCGCACCGGGCCAATCGCGCAAAACGACTTTGCGAAAACGCCTGATCGGGGCTTGCCCCGGGGTGGGCGCATCCGATCTAAGACAGGAAAGAAACGGAGAACCCAGTGCTTGCCTATCGCCTGTTGACCCACCTGCTTGCGTTGCCAGTTCTGCTGTGGCTGGCGTGGCGTGTGATGCGGAGGGCTGAAAGTGGGGCGCAGGCGCGCCAGCGTCTGGGTGGCGGCGCAGGGGGCGTCGGAGCGCTTTGGGTGCATGCGGCCTCGAATGGAGAGCTGACCTCAGCGCGCCCTTTGATCGAGGCGCTTTTGGCTGATGATCCCGAATTGCGGGTGCTGATCACCACGAATACGGTGACCGGACAGGACCTTGCCCATAGCTGGAACAATGCCCGGGTCATAGCGCGCATGGCGCCGTTGGATCATCGCGCGGTGGTGGAACGATTTCTGGACAGTCATCGCCCGCTGGCGCTGATCGTGGTGGAAAACGAGCTATGGCCCAATCGCATGGCGCTGGCAGCGGCGCGCGGCGTGCCGATCATTGTGATCGGGGCGCGCATGTCAGAACGCTCGGGCGCGCGTTGGGCCAAGACCCGGTTGGGGCGGCAGATGGTGGCCCAGATCGGCGCGCTTTCCGCGCAAGACAAGGACTCCGAGGCGCGGTTTCTGGCCCTCGGTTTGGCGCCCGATCGCCTGCTGCCCTGCATCAACCTCAAGACCGCGATTGGCGCGCGCAAAGCGCTGCCGCTGGACTGGCCGCGTGTCTCGACGGTGCTGGCAGCGTCAACCCATGAAGGCGAAGAGGCGCAGGTGCTCGCCGCCTTTGCGCAAGCGCGCGCGCAGCGTCCCGACTTGCGCCTAATCCTTGCGCCGCGCCACCCGCGCCGCGCCCCCGACATTGCGGCGCTGATCGCCAAGGCGGGGTTGGCCCATGCCACGCGCTCGATGGGCGATCCGCCCGTGGCCGAAGTCTATCTGGCCGACACAATGGGCGAGATGGACAATTGGTATGAAAGCGCCGGGATGTGCTTTGTGGGGGGCTCTCTGGTCGACAAAGGTGGCCACACCCCGTTTGAGCCAGCCGCCCATCACTGCGCCATTCTACACGGGCCGCATGTCGCGAATTTCCGCGATGCCTATAGTGCGCTGGATGCCCAGGGCGGGGCATTGGCATGCACCAGCGTGGCAGAGTTGGCAAAGGCCATGGCACGCCTGAGCGCCGCCGATCAAACACGACTGACACAGGCCGCAACCGCAGCGTTGGGGCCCGCTGCAGATATGGAAGCCATCGCAAAGGCCGTGCGCGCACTGTTCTGAACATGCCAAATACCTTGCATTGCGGCACATTTCGCTTATCTGCTGAAGCATCCGTGAGGAGTTTCGCAAGATGATCCGCTACAGTTTGCAATGCGATAAAGGCCATCGGTTTGACAGCTGGTTCCCATCGGCCGATGGGTTCGAGGCGCTGTCGCGCGCCGGTCAACTGGACTGCGCGATTTGCGGATCAACGGTGGTGAGCAAAAGCCTGATGGCCCCGTCGGTCACGCCCGCGCGCGACAAGGTCGCCACACCCACCGATCCCGAGCGCCCGCTTTCGACGCCGCAGAATGAGACAGAACAAGCCCTTGCCAAGATGCGCCGCGAGATCGAGAAAAACTCAGATTATGTCGGGATGAACTTCGCCACCGAAGCGCGCGCGATTCACAGTGGCGACAGCCCGACCCGCGCGATACATGGCGAAGCCAAGCTGGAAGAGGCACGTGAAATGTTGGAAGAAGGCATTCCCGTCATGCCCCTGCCGTTCCTCAATACGCGCAAAGCCAACTAAGCCGACCTGCTCGCCTCGTGTTTGCCGGGGGCAGCCCCTCGCGCCGGGCGGATGTTGAAGGAGACCCGATGCTGACCAGCGCCGATCAAGCCTTTGCAGCGCGCCTGACGCAGGCCGTTCCCGGAATCCGCGTCGAGACGCCCGAGCCGCGCTATCTGCAAGAGCCACGCGGGCGTCATCACGGTCACGCCGGGCTGCTGGTGCGCCCACACAGCACCGCGCAGGTGGCCGCGATCGTGCGGGCCTGTCATGACGCGCGTGTCGGGGTTGTGCCTTATGGCGGGGGCACCGGACTGGTGGGCGGGCAAATCATTGAAACCGGCCCCGCCCCCGTGATCCTGAGCCTTGAGCGGATGAACGCGGTGCGCGCGATCACCGGCCATGTTCTGGAAATCGAGGCGGGGGCGAGCCTGCAAAACGCTCACGACGCTGCAGAAGGCGCGGGGCGGTTGTTTCCCCTAACCATCGCAAGCCAAGGCAGCGCGCAGATCGGCGGAGTGCTTGCGACCAATGCGGGGGGCGTGAATGTGCTGCGCTATGGCAACGCGCGCGAGTTGTGTCTGGGCATTGAGGCCGTGCTCGCCGATGGCACAGTGATCTCGGGGCTGCGCCATTTGCGCAAGGACAATACGGGCTACGATCTCAAGGACTTGCTGATCGGCTCAGAAGGTACGCTCGGCATCATCACGGCGGCCACGTTACGGCTATTTCCGCGCCCCGCCGCGCTTGGAACAGCGATGATGGTGGTGCCTAACCCCGCAGCGGCGCTGGCGCTATTGGAACTGGCCGAGGCGCGCATGCCGGGCTGTGTCAGCGCGTTCGAGCTGATTTCCGGGCAGGGTTTGGCCTTTCTCGATGCGGTGGGGCCGCAGGTGCATCAGCCTTTCGCCCAGCACCCCGAATGGTCGGTGTTGATCGAAATCGGCCTGCCTCAGGGGCTTGACCCGCAAGACGCGCTGGCGGGGCTGTTTGAGGCGGCGGGTGATCTGGTCAGCGATGGGGTGATTGCCAGTTCTGACGCCCAGCGCGCGCAGATGTGGACCCTGCGCGAAAGCCTGCCCGAGGCGAATAAACGTATCGGTTCGATCTCAAGCCACGATATTTCTCTGCCCTTGCCGAAACTGGCGGAGTTCATCGACATCGCCCGCACACAGCTATCTGCGATGGCCGATATCCGGATCAATTGCTTTGGTCATGTTGGCGATGGCAACCTGCATTTCAACGCCTTTCCAGCCGACGGGCGCGATCGCGCGAGTTATGAAAACCTGCGCGCGGACATTGCGCAGGTGGTCTATGATCTGGTCGACGGGTTTGGGGGCTCGATCTCAGCCGAACACGGTATCGGGCGGTTAAAACTGCGCGATCTGGAACACTACGGCGACCCCGGCAAACTGGCGGCGATGCGCGCGATCAAAGCCGCGCTTGATCCAAGAGGGATTTTGAACCCCGGCGCGGTGCTGGCCCAAAATTGAATGCACCCCGTCAGATCACTCCGACGAGGTGCAGCGCTTTGGTTCACGTGTTTGCAAGCAGCAGAACCATCAGGCCTGCACAGAATTGCGTGATTCCTCTTTAAATATGGTTAAGCACCTTCGAATTCGCACAGAACATGCACGTTCATGCCCAGATCTTCCAGCAGCTTGCGCCCGCCCAGTTCCGGCAAATCGACGACAAAGGAACAGCCCACGATCTCACCTCCGACGCGCTCGATCAGCTTGATACCGGCCCCGCAGGTGCCCCCAGTGGCCAGAAGATCATCCACGATCAACACCTTCTCGCCGGGTTGGATCGCGTCTTCATGCATCTCCATCACCGCCTCGCCATATTCCAGCGTATAGGACTGCGAGATCGTCTGGCCGGGCAGCTTGCCCTTTTTGCGGATCGGCACGAAGCCCTTTGAAAGCTGATGCGCAATCGCGCCGCCAATGATGAACCCGCGCGCTTCAAGCCCGACGATCTTGTCAATCTGCTGACCCGCCCACGGGTGCAGCATCTGATCAATCGCCATGCGAAACCCGCGCGGATCGGCGAATAGCGTGGTGACATCGCGAAACAAGATTCCCTCATGGGGAAAATCGGCGATGGTGCGAATGTAATCTTTCACGGTTTTGGTCTGGGCGTTCATCAAGACAGGCTCCGAATTGCAGTTAGGTCAGCATTAGCCAGAAAACGCCGCAGAGGCCACGCAAAGCTGGCGCGCGCGGCGCGACAAACCCACGCGCGGCCGGGCCACGCGCCGCGTTCAAAAAACGCGCCCTGCCACGGTTTTCAGTTTCACCATCATGGTCGGATCGCGCTTGGCCGGGGCGGTCATGATCGCACTATCCAGCGCATGGTTGCAGCTCTCGCTGCAATCGCTCGTAGGTCCGGCCAAAAGCGCGGGCAGCGCGGCCACAAGGTCACGCGCCTTCGCGGCGTTCTTTTGCGCCACCGCGACCACTTGGGCCACATCCACCGCGTCGTGATCGGGATGCCAGCAATCGTAATCGGTGATCATCGCGATGCAGGCATAGCAAATCTCGGCCTCGCGAGCGAGCTTGGCTTCGGGCATGCCGGTCATGCCGATCACATCCGCACCCCAACTGCGATACAGCTCGCTTTCCGCCTTGGTGGAAAATTGCGGTCCTTCCATCGCGATATAGGTGCCGCCCTGATGCACGCGCACGCCAGTCGTTTGCGCCGCGCTGGTGCAATGCCCCGCAAGACGTGCGCAGATCGGATGGGCCACCGAGACATGCCCCACCAGACCGGGGCCGAAAAACGATTTCTCACGCGCGAAGGTGCGGTCGATATACTGATCCACGATCAGGAAATCACCCGGCGCGTAGGCTTCTTTCAGCGACCCCACGGCCGAAACCGCAACCAGATCGGTGACGCCAAGCTGTTTCATCGCGTCGATATTGGCGCGGTAGGGCACGGTGGAGGGCGTGTGGACATGCCCACGCCCGTGACGCGGCAGGAAGGCCATTTTCACACCCCCCAGCGTCCCGGTCAAAATCTGATCCGAGGGGTCGCCCCAAGGCGTTTGCAGACTGACCCAAGCGGCGTCTTCAAGCCCGTCAATCTCATAAAGGCCAGAGCCGCCGATCACCCCGATCATCCTGTCCATCGCACCTATCCTCTGGCTGTCATTTTCTATCGCCCAAAGCCTAAGCCTACAGCCCCCCCGAGAAAAGAGGGATTGCAGAGCCGTGATCGGCGGTCTATCGGCGCTTAGGGCGCGCAGTTATTGCGCGAAGGGGGCGCTAGTGGAAAATATACGCGGATCAATCCTGATGGTCGCAGCAATGGCAGCTTTCGCGATGGAGGATATGTTCGTCAAATCCGCCTCGACCCATGTCGCCGTGGGCATTGTTTTGATGTTGTTTGGCCTTGGCGGGATGGCGGTCTTTGCCACGCTCATCACCGCGCGCGGCCAGTCCCTTGGGCATCGCGCCGTGCTGTCCCCTCCAATGCTGATCAAGCTATGTTTAGAAGTGGTGGGCCGTCTGGGCTACACTTTGGGCATCGCGCTCACGCCTTTGACGAACGCCTCGACGATCTTGCAAGCCACGCCGCTGGTGGTCGTCGCCGGTGCCGCGATTGTGTTTTCCGAGCGTGTCGGGACACGGCGCTGGATCGCCGTCGGGATCGGGTTTATCGGCGTGTTGATCGTGCTGCGTCCCGGTCTTGAGGGGTTCGTGCCCGCAGCGCTATGGACGGTGCTGGGGATGTTTGGCTTTGCGGGCCGCGATCTGGCGACACGCGCCTGCCCCCCCGCGCTGTCAAATTTCCAGCTTAGCTTTTACGGCTTTGCCATGCTGATCCCCACCGGAGCCTTGATCTTGATGATCACCGGCGGCTCTGGCGCGCCCGATTGGGCTGTGCTGCGCGATGTTGCAGGTGCTGTGTGTTTCGGCACCTTCGCCTATTGGTCGCTGACAAAAGCGATGCGGATGGGTGAGGTCTCGGTGATCACGCCGTTCCGCTATACGCGGCTGATCTTTGCGCTGATCTTGGGCGCGCTGGTCTTTGGCGAGCGCCCCGATGGCGCTATGATCATCGGCTCGGTGCTGATCGTGGCGAGCGGGCTGTATACGCTGCTGGAACAGCGCCGCGTGCGCCGACTGGCTTAATCGGGGCGCTTCATTTCGAACAGATCGCGCACGGCGGCATAATCGTGATAGCCCAGCCGCGCCAGCCGGTCTTGGGGCAGATAGCGGCCGTCTTTTACGCAAGCATCGTCGATGTGAATGCCCGTCACCTCGCCATGCACGAGGAAATTGGCGTCCCCGAGCAAGTCGATCACCTGCACCACGCGACATTCCAGCGCCGCAGGGGCCAGCGCCACGCGCGGGCAATCAATCGTCTCGCACTCGGCCTTTTCGATTCCGCATTGCGCGAACTCATCCGTGCCCGCAGGGAAATTCGCGCAGCTTGCGTTCATCTGATCCTTCAGCGCCGAGGTCACGAGATTGACGCAAAACACCCCTGAGTCGCGCAATTGCGCCACGCTGTCCTTGGTGCCCTCGCGATCGGGTTTTGCACCGGTCGAGGCAAAGATCACCTGTGGCGGCGTATAGGCCACCGCGTTGAAAAACGAATAGGGCGCAAGGTTGTCGCCCAACGCGCTGCGCGTGGAAATCCAACCGATCGGACGCGGCGCGACAATGGCGTTGAAGGGGTTATGCGGTAGGCCATGGCCATCTTGCGGTTTGTAAAACATCGTTTCTCCTGTTTGATCCTGAACTTAGCGCGTGCTACCGCGTCTGACAGGGTAAAAGGGCGGGCGCGATGTATCAGCTCGAGGAAGAGACCGAAGACGATTGGTGGGAAGTGGAGGCGCTGTATGACCTCTGCTTTGCCCCCGGACGCACCGCGTTGTCATCTTACCGGCTGCGCGATGGCGTAGAACCGGTGCGCGCGCTTTGCCTGACGTTGCGCCAAGACGGCATTCTAGCCGCCGTGATCCGCTACTGGCCGGTGCAGGTTGCGGGCGCGCGGGTGTTGCTGCTAGGGCCGATTGCGGTGCACCCGACACGCCAAGGCGAGGGGCTTGGCGGGCTGTTGATGCATGAAAGCCTGACCGAGGCCCATCGGCTGGGCTGGGAGCGCGTGTTGCTGGTCGGCGATGCACCCTATTACGCGCGATTCGGCTTTGAGCGCCTTGAGGGTGTCGAGATGCCCCCGCCAACCAACCCCGACCGCGTCTTGGGCCTGGAACTGGTTGCCGGAGCCTGGCAAGGCGTGCGCGGTCCCGTTGAAAAGGCGATTTGATTGGCGAAGCGTCCCTACGACCCCATATGATAGGGGTAGTACAGGAGGCTTTGATGGCTGAGATTCTTCCCCCCGTGACCGATCCCGTCATTTTGAAGCAACTCGACGCGCTGGCGATACGCCACCGTGCGGCAAGTGGCGTCGTCATGAACCTAATTGGCTATATCGGCGGCTCTGCCGAAAGCCTTTTGGGCAAGCTACCCGCCCCGGTGCGTGCGGGGCTGGATGGCGCGACCGAGCGCGCGCTGTCAGGCGCGATGGTAGCGGCGGAACGCTCTCGCGGGATCGTGGCGGACCGGCCCGATTGGGTGAACCGCACGCTTACGGCAGCGATGGGTGCTGCAGGCGGCGCGGGTGGCTTGGGCAGTTCGCTGGCGGAATTGCCCTTTACCGTGACAATGCTGCTGCGCGCCATTCAGGGGATCGCCGCTGAACACGGGTTTGACCCGGCCTCTGAGGAGGTGCGGATGGAGTGCCTGCGCGTCTTTGCGTCAGCCGGGCCACTGGCGGATGATGACGGGATGGATCTCAGCTTTCTCGCCGCGCGCACAACCATCACCGGGCCGAGCCTGAAATCGCTGGTGGCCAAGGTCGCGCCGCGCCTGTCTGCGGTGCTGGGCCAGAAGCTTGCCGCGCAAGCCGCCCCGATTTTGGGCGCGGTGGCGGGGGCTGCGGTGAATTATTCCTTCACCAGCTATTATCAGGAAATCGCGCGGGTGCATTTCGGGCTCAAACGCTTGGCCCGTGACAGCGGTGCGGATGAGGGCGTGCTGCGCGAAGAACTGGTCGCGCGGCTGGCCAAGACCTAGCGCGCCCTGCCCCGATCTGTCGCGGTTACAGATGCGCCAGATAGCTGGTCACGACAGGCCGCACCGAAGTGTGGCCCTCATTGCGCGCGCGCTGAATGATCTGGCGCAACTCGCCCAGATCGGAGCGCCGGATCAGGTGCTTGACCGGCCCGATCGAGGCTGGGCGCATCGACAGCGCGCGGATGCCAAGGGCGGCAAAGGTCAGCGCCTCAATCGGGCGTCCAGCATCCTCGCCACAAAAGCTGAGCGGCGTGTTTGCGACCGCGCAACGCGCGATGATGCGCTCAAGGAAGGTCAGGAACGACGTATCCAACGTGTCATAGCGCTTGCGCACCCGTTCGTTTTCACGATCAGCTGCAAAGAAGAACTGCTTGAGATCATTGCCCCCGATCGAAATGAAATCGCAGGCATTATAGAAACTGTCAGGCGCAAACCCCAAAGACGGGGTCTCTAGCATCGCCCCGATGCTCAGCTCTTCGGGCACGACGCGCCCCATCTCCGCCTCGCGGTCGCGCACCCGAAACAGCATGTCACGCGCGGCGTAGAATTCCTCGGGCAGCGCGATGAAGGGGAACATGATCGACATTGGACGACCATTGCCCGCACGCAGCAGTGCCTGCAACTGCATCCGCAGCACGCCCGGCTTGTCCAATCCCACCCGCAGCGCGCGCCAGCCCATCGCGGGGTTGGGTTCGTCTTGCGGCTTCATATAGGGAACGACCTTGTCCGAGCCGATGTCGAGCGTGCGAAAATAGACCCGCTTGCCATCCGCCGCATCCATCACGCGCGCATAAAGCTGCGCCAACTCGCCCCGGCGCGGAACGCGGGTGCGGGTGAGAAATTGCAACTCGGTGCGAAACAGGCCCACGCCTTCGGCACCCGAGCCCTTGAGCGAGGGCAAATCCGCCATCAGTCCGGCATTCATCAGCAAGGAAACCGTTTGGCCTGAGATATCGGTAGCGGGTAGATCGCGCAGATCGGCATAGCGTTTTTGCGCCTCTGCCTGCATCGCGATCTTGTCGCGAAAGGCATGCGCCACACTTTCTTCGGGGCGAAGATGCACCACGCCCTGATCGCCATCGACCAAGATCGGATCCCCGTTCAGCGCCTCTGCCGTGATCCGCCCGGCATGGATGACAAGCGGAATCGACAACGCGCGCGCCACGATTGCCGCATGGCTGCCAACCGAGCCCTCTTCCAACACCACGCCCTTGAGCTTACGGCCGTAATCCAACAGCTCCGCAGGCCCGATATTGCGCGCCAGAAGCACCGGATTTTCAGGCATTTCCGCCCCGGTATCGCTGCCTTGCCCGGTCAGGATGCGCAGCAAGCGGTTGGACAGATCGTCAAGATCGTTAAGCCGCTCGCGCAGATAGGGATCGGGGGCAAGCTGCATGCGCGCGCGTGCCGCGTTCTGCTCTTTTTCGACGGCGGCTTCGGCGGACAGACCGGCGGCGATATCTTCGCTCATCCGCCGTTTCCAACCCTTCGAGGCCGCCAGCATCTTGAAGGTCTCAAGCACCTGACGCTGATCCTTGTCGATCACCGTGATGTTGGACAGCATCTCATCAATGCGTTTGCGCAGTTCTTTGATTCCGTCCTCAAGACGGGCCTGCTCTGTCTCGGGGTCTTCGCCAACGGGATTGGTCACAACCACGCGCGGCTCGTGCAGCCAGACGCGCCCTTCGGCGGCACCTTCCTGCCCGGTGGCCCCACGAAACATGACCGTGAACCGGTGGGTCGCGCCGATATCGGCATTCTCGCCGCCCACAAACGCACCCAGTTCGGTCATCTCGGCAAGCACCATCGCCACGACATCAAGCCCGTAAAGCTCATCATCGGTGAACGAGCGTTTTTCCTTGGACTGCACGACCAGCACGCCGAGCTTTTCGCCCACGCGCTGAATTGGCACGCCAACAAAGCTGGAATAAATCTCTTCGCCGGTCTCGGCCATGTAGCGAAACCCGGGCTCCGAGGGCGCATCGGCCGAATTGATCGGTTGGCCCGAGCGCGCCACGCGCCCCACCAGACCTTCGCCCAGACGCATCCGCGTTCGGTGAACCGCCTCGGGGTTGAGACCCTCGGTCGCGCAAAGTTCCAGCGTTTCGGGATCGCGGAACAGATAGATTGAGCAAACCTGCGTATCCAGCGAATCCGCAATCAAATGCGTGATCCTGTTCAACCGATCCTGACCATCGCCATCAGTGGCCAGCGTGTCGCGCAACCGCTTGAGCAGCGTGCGACTATCGCTATCGCTATAGTCCACCATGGATGAGTTCGCGCCCCCGTTCTGAAGGCCTGTGAAATAAGATCAGGCTTTATCCAGTCCGAACACATCATGCAGGGCCTGAACCGCAAGTTCCAGATATTTGCGGTCCACCAACACCGAAATCTTGATTTCTGACGTCGCAATGACCTTGATGTTGACGTTTTCAGCAGCCAGCGCCTTGAACATTTCTGCGGCAACGCCCGCATGGCTGCGCATGCCAATGCCCACGACCGAAATCTTGGCGACATCTTCATCTGCAATCAGATCGTCGAAATTGATCAACCCGGCGGCGCGGGCATCTTCCATCGCCTTGCGGGCACGCGGCACTTGGTTGATCGGGCAGGAAAAGGTCATATCGGTGACTTTCACCGCGTGTTTGGCCTGATGCTCCGAGATGTTCTGAACGATCATATCGACGTTCACACCTGCATCCGCGAGCGGGCCAAAAATCGCGCCCGCGATGCCGGGGCGATCCTCGACCGTGACAAGCGTCATTTTCGCTTCATCGCGCGAAAAGGCCACGCCGGAGACAACTTTCGATTCCATGATTTTATCCTCGTCGCAGACCAAAGTGCCCGAAGTCTCGTCGGTTTCTTCAAATGAGCTTAGCACACGCAGCGGCACCTTGTAGCGCATCGCCAGCTCGACCGAGCGGGTTTGCAGCACCTTGGCACCCAGGCTGGCCAGTTCGAGCATTTCCTCAAACGCGATCCGGTCCAGCTTGCGTGCTTTGCTCGAAACGCGCGGGTCAGTCGTGTAGATGCCATCGACATCGGTATAGATATCGCAGCGCTCGGCCCCGAACGCGGCGGCAAAGGCCACGGCGGTCGTATCAGACCCGCCCCGGCCCAGCGTGGTGATCCGGCCCTCATGGCTCAGCCCTTGGAAGCCCGCGATCACCGCAACCTTGAACCCTTCGGCGAATTTCGCATCCAGATTGTCACGCGGGATCGACATAAAGCGCGCCGCGCTATGTGCCGAGGTTGTGTTGATCGGCACCTGCCAGCCCTGCCAACTGCGCGCCGAAATCCCCATTTCCTGCAAGCGCAGCGCCATCAGACCGGCGGTCACGTTCTCGCCCGAGGAGACCACGGCGTCATATTCGCGCGCGTCATAGAAGGGCGAGGTTGTCTCAACCCAGTTCACCAATTCATTGGTGCGCCCCGACATGGCCGAGACAATAACGATCACGTCATAACCGCGCTCGACCTCGCGCTGCACCTTTGCGGCAGCATTCGCGATCCGGTCGAGGTCGGCAACCGACGTTCCGCCGAATTTCATCACCAGAATTGGCATCGAAACCCCCTTGGGCATAATCGCGCCCCTGCTAGCGTGAAGCGCGCGCACACGCAAGAGATTTGGCGCGTGCGCTCAGCCGACATCCGTGCGCCCGCGCCGATCAGATCGCAGGTTGGAATAGAGCACATGATTGCGCCAGCGCCCGTTGATTTGCAGATAGCTTTGCGCCACGCCCTCATATTTGAAGCCAGATTTCTCCAGCACGCCGCGCGAAGCTGCGTTTTCGGGCAGGCAGGCGGCCTCGATCCGGCTCAGATCCAGCGTGATAAAGGCGTAATGCACCACGGCCTCAATCGCCTCGCGCATATAGCCTCGGCGGGTATAACGCTGCCCGACCCAATAGCCCAAAGTGCCCGCCTGCGCAGGCCCGCGCCGGATATTGTCCAGCGTCAGCGCGCCCAGCAATTGCTGATCCTTGCGCCGGATCAGAAATACTGGCAGCGCGGTATCGGCCGCCACCGCGCGCGCAGCCCAATAGACCCGATTGGAAAACGCCTTGCGGCTAAGGTGATCGGGCGACCAGCTTGGCTCCCAGGGCATCAGAAAATCCCGCCCCTCGGCGCGCAAACTTGACCAGGCAGTGTAGTCGCCGTGCTCGGGTGGGCGCAGCGTCATCCGCTCCGTCTCGATGCGCACCTGCCGACGACGCTGGAACATTACGCGGCAAGCCTTTCGCGCACAGATTGCAGCGATGGCGCGTCATCGACCGGCCCATAGAGCGCCAGCGCCGTGCGCCCGCTATCGGCGAGCCGTTCGGCAAAGGCGCGCACGGCGTCGCGGGTGACCGCATCAATGCGTGCCGAGGCCTCTTCGATGCTGGGCACATGGCCCCAGACATGCAGGCTGCGCGCCATGCGTTCAGCGCGCGCCGAAGCGCCTTCGAGACCCATCAAGAGCCCGGCCTTGATCTGCACACGGGCGCGCGCAATCTCGGCCTCGGACATATCGTCTGCGGCGCGCTTCATCTCGTCAATGGTCAGGTCGGACAGACCCTTGATCTCCTCACCCGAGGTGCCGGCATAGATTGTGAACATGCCGGTATCTTCATAGGCCCCAGCCTGCGAGAAGATCGTGTAGCACAGACCACGTTCCTCACGGATCTTCTGAAACAGCCGCGAGGACATGCCCCCACCCATCGCGGTGGAATAGACCTGCACGGTATAAAGATCGGCATCGCGATAGCTTGGTGCCTCAAAGCCCAGCGCGAAATGCGCCTGCTCCAGCTTCTTGATCTCACGGCGCTCGCTGCCCGACCAAGCAGCGCGTTCGGGCGCGGGGTTGAGCGAGGGCGCGATGTCACCGAAAATCGCCTCGGCACGTTTCACGATATCGCCGTGATCGACCGCACCTGCCGCCGACAGGATCATCTGATCGGGGCCGTAATGTTCGCGCACAAATCCCGACAGATCGTCTCGCGCAAAGGCGCGCACGCGCTCGGCCGGGCCAAGAATGGTGCGCCCCATCGGTTGATCGGGATAAGCCGCCTCTTGCAGCCAATCAAAAATAACATCGTCGGGCGTATCCAGCGATTGCCCGATTTCCTGCAAGATCACGCCACGCTCGACCTCGATCTCGCGCTGATCAAAGATCGGGTTGAGCAGGATGTCGGAAATCACATCCAGCGCGAGGGGCACATCGGCCTGCAAAACACGCGCGTAATAGGCGGTCATCTCGCGCGAGGTATAGGCGTTGATATAGCCGCCCACATCCTCGATCGCCTCGGCAATTTGCAACGCAGTGCGTGTTTTCGTACCCTTGAACGCCATATGTTCAAGGAAATGCGCGATGCCGTTTTGCTCGGGGCGCTCGTGGCGGCCCCCTGCCGTGACCCAGATTCCGATTGAGGCCGAGGCCAGCCCCGGCATCCTTTCCGTCACAATGCGCAGGCCGTTTTTCAGCGTGGTCATCTCAATCATTTACGGCGTCTTTCACGGATCAGCGCCTCAAGGGCGGCAAGGTCATTGGGCACGCGCGTCACGCGTTCGTCCCGTTCAAACAGGTCGGCCATGCGCGGGGGCAGCGGCGGGCGGATGCCTGTGGCTTCCTCGACCGCATCGGGGAACTTGGCCGGATGCGCGGTGGCGAGCGTCACCATTGGGGTGGCTGGGTCACGCTGCAGCGCCTGCTTGGCGACATTCACCCCAACGGCGGAATGCGGACACAGCAGTTCGCCGGTTTCGCGCAAGCTGTCGCCGATCTCTTCCATCGTGCGCCCCTCGCCCACCGCGCCGCTGTCATAGACCGCGCGCAGGGCTCCGATGGCGTTGGGCGAGACGGTAAAAGAACCGTTGGTTTTCAGCTCGTCCATCAGCGCCGCAATCGCCGCCCCATCCTTGCCATAGGCCCAGAACAGCGCGCGCTCGAAATTCGAACTGACCTCGATATCCATCGAAGGGCTGATCGAGGGCGTCACGCCGCGCTTGGTGTAATCGCCCGCCTCAAGGCAGCGATGCAAAATGTCGTTCTGGTTCGTCGCGATCACCAGGCGCTCAATCGGCAGACCCATTTCCTTGGCAAGGAACCCTGCGAAAATATCACCGAAATTGCCGGTCGGCACGGTGAAGCTGATCTTGCGATGGGGCGCGCCCAGCGCCACGGCGGCGGTGAAGAAATACACGATCTGCGCCAACACGCGGGCGAAGTTGATCGAGTTCACACCCGCCAGCCCCACCTCGTCACGGAAGGTGAAATCGTTGAACATGTCCTTCAGCTTGCCTTGGCAATCGTCGAAATCGCCATCCATCGCAAGGGCATGGACATTGCCCTCAATCGGCGTGGTCATCTGGCGGCGCTGCACCTCGGAAACCCGGCCATGCGGGAACAGGATAAACAGATCGACATTGTCGAGCCCGCGAAACGCCTCGATCGCGGCAGAGCCGGTATCGCCCGAGGTCGCGCCGACGATCGTGATCTTCTGGTCGCGTTTCTCCAGCTCGATCTGGAACAGCTGGCCAATCACCTGCATCGCGAAATCCTTGAACGCGAGGGTGGGGCCGTGGAACAGTTCCAGCAGGAAGTGGTTGGGCGCAAGTTGCACCATCGGCGCGCGCGCTGCATGGCCAAAGCCCGCATAGGCGCGTTTGATGGCGCCGCGCAGTTCGTCCTCAGAGAAGGTCTCGGAGACGAAAGGCTTCATCACCCGATAGGCGACCTCTTCATAGGGCTGCCCGGCCAGCGCCGCGATCTCATCGCCGCTAAACTGAGGAACGCTCTCGGGCACATACAAACCGCCATCGCGGGCAAGGCCCGTCAGCATCGCATCGCCAAAATTCAGAACCGGGGCCTGCCCCCGTGTGGAAACATAACGCATGCTCAATCCTTAGATCGGTTGCCGCCTGATACGCCACAGAAGAAAGATTGTCATCCCGGCCCAGACGATTGCGAGCAAAAACCAAGTGATCGCGTATTGGAGGTGATCATTTGGGATGCCGGAGATGGTAATCGGCTCGGGGGTGATACCCTGCGCGTCGCCCTGAACCTGCGCTGCGACAACCAAGATCGGCTCGGTCCTAAGCGCTTTCGCCATCGCGGGCACGTCGCGCGCGAACCACAGCCCGGTCTTGGCATCGGGGGGCGGGGTGTAGCTGTCGGTCTCATTGGGCCAATGCAGGTTGCCCGTCACGATCAGCGCGGTCGGCGGTCGGGCAGTATCGCGTCCTTTCTCAGGCAGAAAGCCGCGATCAAGCAAGATGCGACGGCCCTCGCCAGTCTCAAACGCAGAGATCACACGATAGCCCGCGCCCACGCCCTTCTGCCCCGACAGCACAAGTATCTCCTGCCCCGTCGTGCCGCCTGCAAATTCGACGGGCTGGTATTTCATCGCCTGCGTGTCGCTGCCCTCGGGCGGCAAATCTTGCGGATCGCCGCCGATCTTGGCGGAAATCTCGGACAGCATCGTGCGCTTCCATTCCAGCCGGTTGAGCTGCCACACGCCCAATGAGATCAGGATCGCGCAGCCCACCACGCCCAGCAGCAACGGAAATACAAAACGGGTCATTGCCCCTCCAGAAATACGGCGCGCCACGAAAACGGCGCGAAGGTCACCCCCCGCGCCGCCTCAAAGCCAGCCAAAAGGGGGCGCTTACGCGCTGCCCCAGATATAAATCGAAGCGAACAGGAACAGCCAGACCACATCGACAAAGTGCCAATACCAAGCCGCCGCCTCAAAGCCGACATGACGGTCGGGCGTCATCTGGCCCTTGGTGATGCGGATCAGACAGACCAGCAGGAACAGCGTGCCGATGATCACATGCGCGCCGTGAAATCCCGTCGCCATGAAGAAGTTCGCACCGTAGATATTGCCCGACAAGCCAAAGGCCGCATGGCTGTATTCATAGGCCTGCAGCACGGTAAAGCTGAAGCCCAAGATCACCGTCAGGATCAACCCCTGCTTAACCGCCTTGCGATCATTCTCATGCACCAGCGCGTGGTGTGCCCAAGTCAGCGTCACCCCCGAAAGCAGCAAGATCACCGTGTTGATCAACGGCAGATGCCACGGGTCAAAGGTCTGGATACCAGCCGGAGGCCAAACACCGTCTACCGCCGGGCTTTGCGGGCCCATCGGATACATCGCATGTTTGAAAAAGCTCCAGAACCAGGCGGCGAAGAACATTACCTCGGACATGACGAACAAGATAAAGCCATAGCGCAGCCCGATCGCGACGACGGGCGTATGATCCCCGACCTCGCCCTCATGCACGACATCGGACCACCAGCCATACATGGTATAAAGCACAACCAAGAGCCCGGCGAAGAACATGTAATGCGTGATGCCAGCCATCCACATGACGGCCCCGAACAGCATGATAAAACCGCCCAGTGCGCCCAGTAACGGCCAGATTGAGGGCGGCAGGATGTGATAGTCGTGGTTCTTTGCGTGGGCCATGCGTCTCCCTCCGATGGCTTAATTGACCGTTCCCGCAGCATCTGCTTGCGAGGTTGCAGCATGCTGCTCGGGCAATTCTGTTTCGTAGAATGTGTAGCTCAGTGTCAGCGAGTTGATCCGTTTCGCGTCTGCATCATTGACGATCTCTGGATCGACAAAGAAGCTGACCGGCATTTGCACCCGCTCCCCCGGTTGCAAAACCTGCTCGGTAAAGCAGAAACACTGGATCTTATCGAAGTAGTAGCCCGCCACATCGGGCGAGACATTGTAGCTGGCCGTGCCCGCGACCACGCGGTCGGTGGGGTTGTAAGCCTCGTAAAAGGCCAGCCCGTTCTGCCCGATCTTGAGCTTCATCTCGGTCTTGACCGGTTTGAACTCCCACGGCATGTCGCGCGCCACATTGGCATCAAAGCGCACCGTTATCTCACGATCCAGCACGTGGTCGGGCAGTTTTTCCGCGACATTCGTGGTCCCGCCATAGCCCGTCGTCTTGCAAAACCAGTTGTAAAACGGCACCGCAGCCCAAGCCCCAGCCCCCATCACAACGACCAGCGCAAGCAGCGACAGCACCACCCGCGTGTTCGACTGTTGTTGGGGGGATTGGCTCACTTTGCGACCTCGGTCTTTGCAGGGGCGGCGCTGGTTGGCTCGGCAGGCAACGCCGAGACGCGCGGCTGATGATCAAAGCCCTCAAGCTTGTTGCCACGCTCGACCTTGACCACAGTCAGGCCGAAAACGATGGCGACAAAGCCCAATAGGACCACGCCCAGCCCCGCATTGCGCGAGAACCGGCGGGTGTGAATCTCACTGTCACGCGTGATTGCCATGTCTTACCAGACCCCCAAACCGAGATAGCTCAGCCCGGCCTCAGCCAGCAAAGCGAGAAAATGTGCGAAGAGATAGATCAGCGAGAAGTAAAAGAACCGCTTTTCAACAGCGTATTTATCGGCCTCTGCCTGCACCTCGGAGCGGCCGTGAATCTCGATTGCGCCCTTGATGAACAAAGCATTCATCACGATCGCCGTCGCAAAATACAGCGGCCCACCGATCGAAGTGAACCCGATCCCGACCGCCAGAGGCGCAAGGATCAACGCATAGGCTAGGATATTCTTGCGCGTCACCCTGCGGCCATGCGTCGAGGTGAGCATCGGCACCTTGGCCTCATCGTAATCGGCCTTCATGAACAACGCGAGCGACCAGAAATGCGGCGGCGTCCACAGGAAGACCAGCAGGAACATCGCCACCGATTCGATGGAAATCCCGCCCGTTGCCACTGCCCAGCCGATCATCGGAGGAAACGCCCCCGCTGCGCCGCCGATCACGATGTTCTGCGGCGTCGCGCGTTTGAGCCACATCGTATAGACGACAACGTAGAAGAAGATCGTAAAGGCGAGGAAAAGCCCGGCGAAAATATTGGTGGCCAAAGCCAGCATGACGCAGGAAATGCCTGACAGCGCGAGGCCAAAGCCCAGTGCTTCGCGTTCGCTGACGCGGCCTGCCGGGATCGGGCGGTTGCGCGTGCGCCGCATGATCCGGTCGATATCGGCATCATACCACATGTTCAGCGCGCCCGACGCACCGCCGCCCAGCGCGATAAACAAGATCGCAACAAAACCGACGAACGGATGCACCGGATTGGGGGCAACGACCAGCCCGACAAAGGCCGTGAACACGACAAGCGACATCACGCGCGGTTTCAGCAAAGCGATGTAATCGCCGAACCGGGCCTCATTGTCTTGCTGGATATAGCCGATGTCACTCATTTACGCTGCCTTTCAGGTGCCAATGTCACGCGTGCTCAGTTCTGCGCGACCTGGATCGCCTGCTCCGTCTTGACCGAAGCGAAATCGTTTTTCGCGCGTGCAAGCCAGTTAGCGTAAACTTCGGGTGAGACAACCTTCACCACGATCGGCATATAGGCGTGATTGGTGCCACACAGTTCCGAGCACTGGCCGAAATACACACCTTCTTGATCGGACTTAAACCACAATTGCGCGATCCGGCCCGGCACGGCGTCTTGCTTTACCGCGAAAGCAGGCACCGTCCAGCTGTGAATCACGTCAGATCCGGTGAGTTGCACCACGATTGACTTGCCCACCGGCACGACCATCGCATTGTCCGCCGCCAGCAAATATTCGTCGGGCGCATAGCCATGATCGGCAAGCTCGTCCTTGCCAAGCATGATCGAATCAAAGCTGACGCCCTCATCGGGGTATTCATAGCCCCAGTACCACTGATAGCCGGTCACCTTGATGGTGATGTCACCCTCGGGGATCTCTTGCGAGTTCCACAGCGCGGGCAGCGAAAACGCCCCGATCACCACCAGAATGGCCACCGGCACCAGCGTCCATGTGATTTCCAACGGCGCATTATGGGTGAACTTGCGCGGCGTCGGGTTGGCGCGGCTGTTAAAGCGGATCAAGGCGTAAAAGATCAGCGCAAAGACGAAGACGCAGGTCGCGGCAACAATCACCAGCAACATATGATCCAGCCATTGCTGATCTTCTGCGATATTAGACGAGGCCGGCTGAAACCCGGTTCCGCCCAGATGCGGCTTACCGATGACCGGCAGACCCTTGATCATATCCTGAGCCGAGGCTTGCCCGGCAATGACGCTCGACATGGCAGCCGACACGACAGCGGCCGCGAAAGCGCGGCAGTTGCTTGCAAAACGCATTATTCCCATTTCTCCCTTATGACGACCTTCCCAGCCGCCGAACGGAAAACCGACACTCCCATATCGGTCCCCCGTTGTATGATCTTAGTTTAAAATCATATTAGAGGGGGATCGCAAGCAAAAGCTGCGACATTCTGTCAGAATTGATCATATACGTTTGGAGAGCCAATGCCCCAGCAAGACCGTTTTGCCCCGTTCGAGACCGCTCTCGATCAGTCCGCGGCCTTGCATCTGCTGCGTGAGGCCACTGCAGGCGCCGAGGATGGCGAACTATTTTTGGAGCAGCGCCGGTCCGAGGCGCTGGTCTTTGATGATGGTCGCGTCAAGACCGCGTCTTACGATGCTTCCGAGGGATTCGGCCTGCGCGCGGTCAAGGGCGAGGTGGCGGGATACGCCCATTCCACCGAGATTTCCGAATCTGCGCTGCGCCGCGCCAGTGAAACCGCGCGTCTGGCCGTGGGCGAGGGTGGTGGCGTGATGGCCCCGCCCCCCCAAGGCACCAACCTGCATCTCTATAGTGACGCCGATCCGGTCTCGGACACGCCCTTTGCCACCAAGATCGACATCCTGCGCGAGATTGACGCCTATGCCCGCGATCTCGACAAACGCGTGGTGCAGGTCTCGGTCAGCATGGCGGCCAGCCTGCAAGAGGTCTTTATCCTACGCCCCGAGGGTGGGCTGGTCAGTGATATTCGCCCGATGGCACGGCTCAACGTCTCCGTCATCGTCGAGGAAAACGGTAAACGTGAATCCGGCGGCCATGGCGGCGGCGGGCGCTTTGGGCTGACGGGCTTGATTGAGCCCGCGCACTGGAAACCTGTCGTCAGTGAAGCCCTGCGCATCGCCCTTGTGAACCTGCGCGCCGAGCCTGCGCCTGCGGGCCAGATGGATGTGGTGCTTGGCCCCGGCTGGCCCGGCGTGCTGCTGCATGAGGCGGTGGGTCACGGGCTTGAAGGCGATTTCAACCGCAAGAAGTCCTCGGCCTTTGCGGGGTTGATGGGCCAGCAAGTGGCGGCCAAAGGCGTGACGGTGCTGGATGACGGCACGATCCCGGACCGGCGCGGCTCGATCTCGATCGATGATGAGGGCACGCCCTCGGGCAAGAACGTGCTAATCGAAGATGGCGTGCTGGTCGGCTTCATGCAGGATCGCCAGAACGCGCGGCTGATGGGGGTCACCCCGACGGGCAACGGGCGGCGCGAAAGCTATGCCCATGCGCCGATGCCGCGTATGACCAATACTTACATGCTTAATGGCGATGCCGAACCGGGCGCGATTCTCGCGGATCTGAAGGACGGCATCTATGCCGTGGGTTTCGGCGGCGGTCAGGTCGACATCACCAATGGCAAGTTCGTGTTCAACTGCACCGAGGCTTATCGCGTGAAGAACGGCGTGGTTGGCGCTCCGGTCAAGGGGGCCACGCTGATTGGCGACGGCCCCACCGCGATGCGCCAGATCCGCGCGATCGGCAATGACATGGCCCTTGATCCGGGCATCGGCAATTGCGGCAAAGCGGGCCAATGGGTGCCCGTTGGCGTGGGCCAACCGACGCTGATGATCGGCGGGCTGACCGTGGGCGGGTCCGCCGCGGCCTAAGAATCACCTGTAGCTTCTTGCCTTTGAGCGGACTTCGGGCCGTTGCGGCCGGATATTTGCATAGTTTTTTCAACCTAAACGCGAATAATTTTTACAAAAATCGCCTCAACTCTGGATTTAGTAACGACTTGTTAACACTAACGAGTCACAAAGGAGATGCGATTGAGGCGGAGGATTGGATGAAAGCAGATTTGTTTTCTTACCCCACCCCCTTCACCCCACCCACCACGGAAGAAGATGAACTGTCTGTCCTCCGCCTCATTCGTTCTCGTCGGGTTGGGCCGGCGACCTTTCACCGCATGATCCGCGAACATGGCACGGCGCAGGCCGCGCTGGCCGCCTTGCCCGAAGTGGCGCGCGCCGCTGGTGTGGCCGATTATCAGACTTGTCCCGAAGGTGTGGCACTTGCCGAGATCAAGGCTGGGCGTCGCGCTGGAGCACAGCTGATCTGTTACGGCACGCAAGCCTATCCGCATGATCTTGCAGGGATCGACGATGCGCCGCCCGTCCTCTGGGCGCTGGGGCGCATCGAGTTGCTGCACAGTCCGATGGTTGCGATGGTTGGTGCGCGCAATGCCTCGTCGCTGGGGCTGCGCATGGCGCGTCGCCTCGCCGAAGGGCTGGGCGAGGCAGGCATCACCGTGGTGTCGGGCCTTGCGCGCGGCATTGATACGGCTGCGCATCAGGCCGCGCTCCCCACCGGCACGATCGCAGTGCAGGCGGGCGGTATCGAGGTGATCTACCCCCAAGAGAACGCGAAACTGGCGGCGCAGATTGGCGAACAGGGCCTGCGCCTGTCAGAAAACCCGCCCGGCACGCAGCCGCAGGCGCGCCACTTCCCGCAACGCAACCGGATCATTTCAGGGCTGTCCTCGGGCGTTGTCGTCGTTGAGGCGGCGACAAAATCCGGCAGTCTGATCACGGCACGCGATGCGCTCGATCAGGGGCGCGAGGTGATGGCCGTGCCGGGTCACCCGATGGATGGCCGCGCGGGCGGGTGCAACCTGTTGATCCGCGATGGCGCGATTTTGGTGCGCGGGTCCGAAGATGTGCTGGCCGCGTTGCAAGCGGTGACAGAGCCCCCGGCCCCCGTCGCAATCCCCTCGCCCGCCACAAGCCCCGAACGCGACGCCTTAAATGCGCCGCCAAGCCCGCACAGACTGGAAGATCGCATCACAGGATGTCTCACGCCCTCGCCCGTCGCCGAAGATCAGGTGATCCGCGATCTGGGTATCGATGCCGCGCAATTCTCTCGCGCGATTGTCGTTTTAGAGATCGAAGGCCATGTCACCCGCCACCCCGGCGGATTGATCAGCTTGCCGATGTAGACCGCTCACATCCCTTGGCAGACATCCGCAATCACCGGACGATACACCTTGCAAATCGGCCCATAGGACCACCAGACATCCGTCGCGCCAAAGGTATAGTCTTTCACCACCCAGCGCCCGCCTTCTTTGCGATACAGCGCCTGACCCGAGGTGTGATCCGCGTCATACATGAATTCGTTGCGCGCCCATCCGGGGGTTGTTTCAATCTGGATCGGAATGCCGCCGGGGCGTTGTGCGCGCACCATCGCGAAGGCGAGATTGCCCGACACCCGCAACTCACCCACGACAAATTCCACCGGCGCCCCAAACAGCGACTGCGCAGGGCCACGCAGCGCATCCATCAGCGCCTTTCGCTCTACCGTGCCACGTTTGGGTTCATGCCAGCCCTGCGCACCCGCGAGCGTCGCCAAAAGCACCGAAAGACCAACCGTCAAAGCTATCCATCGCATCGCACACCCCCCGTGCCAACCGAGTGCACTCATTGAACAGCCCCACAGCGTTTCCTGCAAGGTTCACGAAAACCGCCGCATTGACAATCGCCCCCAAACCCCCACATGTTCCGCGCCCAGAGCATTTAGCCCAAGAATTGTGAGGACCATTATGGCCGTTGTCGTCGTCGAATCCCCTGCCAAGGCCAAGACGATCAACAAATACTTGGGGTCTGACTATACTGTGCTTGCCTCTTTCGGACACGTTCGCGACCTGCCTCCCAAGGATGGTTCGGTCGATACCGACAACGGTTTCGAGATGAAATGGGAAGTCGCGAGCGACTCCAAAAAGCACATGAAGGCGATCACCGACGCGCTGGCGCATGACGACACGCTGATCCTCGCAACTGACCCTGATCGCGAGGGCGAGGCGATTTCGTGGCACCTGCAAGAGGCGCTGGAGAAAAAGCTCAAAGGGAAGAATGTCAGCCGCGTGACCTTCAACGCGATCACCAAAACCGCGATTCTCGAGGCGATGAAGCACCCCCGTCAGGTCGATGCGCCGCTGGTCGAGGCCTATCTGGCCCGCCGCGCGCTGGACTACCTCGTTGGGTTCAACCTGTCGCCCGTTTTGTGGCGCAAACTGCCCGGCGCGAAATCGGCGGGGCGCGTGCAATCGGTCTGCCTGCGTCTGATCGTAGATCGCGAGATGGAGATTGAGGCGTTCAGGGCGCGCGAATACTGGAGCGTGGCGGCGAAACTGCTGACCCCGCGCGGTCAGGAATTCGAGGCACGGCTGTCGATTTTGGGCGGCAAGAAACTGGAAAAATACGACCTGGCCAATGAAACCTCCGCCGAAATGGCGGTGCAGGCGGTCAGTTCGCGCGATCTGGCGGTGACCTCGGTGGAGGCCAAGCCCGCTTCGCGCAACCCCTACCCGCCGTTCATGACCTCGACGCTGCAACAAGAAGCCAGCCGCAAATTCGGCATGGGTGCCAAGGCCGCAATGTCGGCGGCGCAGCGGCTCTATGAGGCCGGGCACATCACCTATATGCGGACCGACGGCATCGATATGGCCCCCGAGGCCGTGACAGCCGCGCGCGAGGCGATCAAGGACAAGTTCGGCGCGAAATACGTCCCCGACAGCCCGCGCATCTACAAGAACAAGGCCAAGAACGCGCAAGAGGCGCATGAATGTATTCGCCCCACCGAGATGGCCAAAAGCCCCGATCAGCTCAAGCTCGCTGATGATCAGTTCAAACTTTACGACCTGATCTGGAAGCGCACGATTGCCAGCCAGATGGAGGCCGCGCGGTTCGAGCGCACCACCGTGTTGATCGGGTCTGCCGACAATCAGGTCGAGCTGCGCGCCACTGGGTCTGTCGTGACGTTTGATGGGTTCCTCAAGGTCTATGACCAGGGCCGCGACGATGATGAGGGCGAGGACGCCAACCGCCTGCCGCAAATCGCACAGGGCGAGGCGCTGAGCCCGGCGAAAGCCTCGTTCGAGGAGGCGTTTACCAAAGCCAAGGGCGACGCGGATGCCGTGATCGAAACCGAAGCGGGTGATGCTCTGCGCCGCTGTCCGGCGGCTATCATCGACGCCAAGGGCGCGGTGCTGGGTGCGCAGCATTTCACCCAGCCCCCGCCGCGCTACACCGAGGCCACGCTGGTCAAGCGGATGGAAGAGCTCGGCATCGGGCGGCCCTCGACCTATGCCTCGATCGTAACGACGATTCAGGATCGCGGCTATGTGCGCAAGGACAAGAACCGGCTGATCCCCGAAGATACCGGGCGGCTGGTGACGGCTTTCCTGAGCAACTATTTCAAACGCTATGTCGAATATGATTTCACCGCCGATCTGGAAGATCAGCTGGATGATATTTCGGCGGGCGATCGCGACTATAAGGACGTGCTGGAACGGTTTTGGCGCGATTTCTCGGCCGCCTTGGCCGAAACGTCCGAGCTGCGCATTACCGAGGTTCTCGATAAGATCGACGAGGTTCTCGGCCCGCATCTCTATCCGCCGCGCGCCGACGGATCTGACCCGCGCGTCTGCCCGCTGTGTGGCAAGGGCCAGCTGCACTTGAAAACTGCGCGCTCGGGCGGTGCTTTTATCGGCTGTGGCAATTATCCCGAATGCCGCTTTACCCGGCCTCTGTCGGCACCCGATGGCGATGACGAGTTGCAGGCGTTAGACGGCAAGGTTCTGGGCTATGATGACGACCAGCCCATCACCCTGCGCGTGGGCCGCTTTGGCCCCTATGTGCAAAAGGGCGAACCCACCGAAGAAGCCCCCAAACCACCGCGCGCCTCGCTGCCCAAAGGCTGGAAGCCCGAAGAAATCAACCTTGAAAAGGCGCTGATGCTGCTCAGCCTGCCGCGCGAAATCGGTCCGCATCCCGAAGATGGTGAGATGGTCGAGAGCTCGATCGGGCGCTACGGGCCTTATGTGAAACACGGGCGGGTCTACGCCAATATCGCTGATGTCGACGAGGTCTTTACCATCGGCATGAACCGCGCGGTCGAGGTGCTTGCGCAAAAGGCCGCTAAGGGCGGACGTGGCGCTGCGGCCACGCCGATCAAGGAATTGGGCGAGCATCCCGATGGCGGCCCGGTGCAGGTCATGCCGGGGCGCTACGGGCCTTATGTGAAATGGGGCAAGATCAACGCCACCCTGCCCAATGACATCGAACCCGAGGCGGTCACACTGGAAGACGCGCTGCCCATGATCGAGGCGAAAGCCGCCAAAAAAGGTGGCGCGAAGAAAAAAGCCGCCCCGAAAAAGGCTGCGGCCAAGAAACCGGCGGCGAAAAAGCCTGCAGCCAAAAAACCAGCCGCCAAGAAAGCGCCTGCGAAAAAGGCAGCGCCCAAGGACGAATGAGACCGCCGCCACGCCCCTGCATCTTGCGCCCGGCTCAAAGCGTCGGGCGCACACCCTGCCCTTGGTGCGCAAGAAATTTATCGCAAACGCCATGACTTGCTGCATTGCGGCAATTGACTCACCCCCGCCCCCTTGCGAAAGTCGCGCGCAAATGAGCGGAGGAAATCGATGAACAAGGTTTACGGTTCTGCGAAGGAAGCCCTTGATGGGTTGCTCTTCGACGGAATGCTGATCGCGGCCGGGGGCTTTGGCCTGTGCGGCATTCCTGAACTGCTGATCGACGCGCTGGTCGAGAGCAAGGTCAAAGACATCACCATCGCGTCCAACAATTGCGGCGTGGACGGGTTTGGTCTGGGCAAACTGCTTGACACCAAACAGATCAAGAAAATGATGTCCTCTTACGTCGGCGAGAACGCGGAATTCATGCGTCAGTATCTGTCAGGCGAGCTGGAGCTGGAATTCAACCCGCAGGGCACTTTGGCCGAACGCATGCGCGCCGCCGGTCACGGCATTCCGGGTTTTTACACCAAAACTGGCGTGGGCACGGTGATTGCCGAGGGCAAAGAGCACAAGGATTTCAACGGCGAAACCTATATCCTTGAAGAGGGCATCTTCGCCGATGTCTCGATCGTCAAGGCGTGGAAAGCCGATGAAACCGGTAACGCAATTTTCCGCAAGACCGCGCGCAACTTCAACCCGCCGGCTGCGATGTGTGGCAAGACCTGCGTGATGGAGGTCGAAGAGATCGTGCCCGTGGGCTCGCTTGATCCCGACTGCATCCACCTGCCGGGTATCTATGTGCATCGCCTCATTCAGGGCGAGCAGGAAAAGCGCATCGAACAGCGCACCACGCGCAAGCGGGAGGCCTAAACCATGTGGGATCGCAATCAAATGGCGGCGCGCGCTGCCAAGGAACTGCAAGACGGCACCTATGTGAACCTAGGGATCGGCATCCCGACGCTGGTGCCCAATTTTATCCCCGAGGGCGTGAACGTCACGCTGCAATCGGAAAACGGCATGCTGGGCATGGGTCCGTTTCCCTATGAGGGCGACGAAGACCCCGACCTAATCAATGCTGGCAAGCAGACGATCACCGAACTGCCCAACACCGCCTATTTCGACAGCGCGACCAGTTTCGGCATGATCCGGGGCGGCAAAATCGCGATGGCGATTTTGGGCGCAATGGAAGTGGCCGAAAACGGCGATCTGGCGAACTGGATGATTCCCGGCAAGCTGGTCAAGGGCATGGGCGGCGCGATGGATCTGGTCGCGGGCGTCGGTCGGGTTGTCGTGGTCATGGATCACACCAACAAGCATGGCGAGAGCAAGGTGCTCAAGGCCTGCACCCTGCCGCTGACCGGTACCGGCGTGGTCAACCGCATCATCACCAATATGGGCGTTCTCGATGTGGTTGAGGGTGGGCTGAAACTGCTCGAGCTGGCCGATGGCGTCACCGAGCAAGAGCTGCGCGCCGCGACCGAGGCAACCATCGTCAACTGATCGCGTGATCGAAACATTGTGCAAAGGGCGGCTTGCAGGCCGCCCTTTTTGCTGCGCTCAAAAGCAGGGGCTATTGCCCTCCATCGTGATTTCGCGCGGTGGCCCGGGCTGACGCTCCGTCGCGATCCATTGTTGCGAACTGATCGCGCTGCGGGCCCCGCAATTGGCCTGACAGCCCGGATCCTCTGTCACCACCTCCATCATCACATTGCCATTCATACCCGTCACCGTGACCGGACAGCCCGAAGGCTTGCCCGACCAACTCGCACCGCGCGCGCGTAACGGCCCCATGATCGAACAGCTATGCCCGTTCGCCCCAAAGGAGATGTAAGACAGCGACAAACCGCCCCCCGCTGGCAAAAGCGACAACCCCGCCTGACCATTGCGCGCACACCAAGTGCCCACAGGTTTCAGCCCCGCATCGCGCATCGGTGCCTTGAGCGCGGCAATGCGATCGGCCATCAACGGGCGCAGGCAATCGGGGTTGCCATAACAGGCCTTGCGCACCTGAACCCACGCGCGCTGTTCCGCCTTCAGCGCCCCCTGATCTGCCTTTGAAAGCGACTTCAGACGGCTGGCATAGGCCGCACTCAGCGCCACATCCAGTTTTCCCAAGCCCGGATTGGCGCAAATCGCCTTTTCCGCCGGGCTGCTCGCTTTGGCGCAATTGAAACTTTGTGCGGGTGCCACGCTGGGCAAAGCCAGCAGGAAAATGGCCCAAACCAAAGCTTTCATGATCCCATCCCCCAAAATGATTCAGGGCAAAACGATAGCGCAAATAGCCGATTCGAAGGGGCATCACTTCGGAGGATGGACAGCCCCGAAAAGCGGTGTAGGGTCAGCCGCATGATTAAGCTCGACCATCGCGATATCGAAATTCTGCGTATTTTGGCGCGCGAGGGGCGCGTCTCCAAGGCGGTTCTCGCCGAGAAGATCAACCTCTCGGCCACCCCGGCTTGGGAACGGCTGAAGAAGCTGGAAAAGCATGGGCTGATCACCCACTATTCCGCCGAATTCAACCTGCGTAAACTTGGCCCGCATGTGACGCTGTTCGTGGCCGCCGAACTGAGCGATCACACTGCGGCCAGTTTCCAGCGCTTTGAGCGCGCGCTTGATCACCATGATGAGGTCGTGGGCTGCTGGGCGCTGGGGGGCGGTTTCGACTATCTGCTGCAGATCATCACCCGCGATATCGAATCCTACCAAACCCTGATCGACACGATGCTGGATGCCCGGATCGGGATCGGGCGCTATTTCACCTATATCGTGACCAAGCAGGTCAAAGGCCCCGCCGCCCCGCCGTTCGCCCTGCTTGCAGGCCAATCGGACTAGCGCGGGCGACAATTTCAGTCCGCATCCAGCGCCGAAGCAGTCCTTTTGGACTGCCATCCCTCCGGAATTCCGTCAGTCTCGAGAGGACTCGAATCCCCCCAACTCGCGTGAGTTGGGCGGAACCGATATGTGCCGCGACCCGGCCCGACCGCCAAAGGAGACAGAATGCTGACCAATGACCAACTCGACAAATGGGACCGCGAGAGCTTTTTCCACCCCTCGACCCATCTCGCCCAGCATGCACGCGGCGAATCCCCAACCCGGATCATCACTGGCGGCAATGGTGTGTTCATCGAGGATCGCGACGGCAACAAGCTGCTGGATGCATTCGCGGGGCTGTATTGCGTGAATGTCGGCTATGGCCGCACCGAGATTGCCGAGGCGATTGCCGAGCAAGCCAAGGAACTCGCCTATTATCACGCCTATGTCGGGCACGGCACCGAGGCCTCGATCACGCTGGCCCATATGGTGCTGGAGCGCGCGCCCGCCCACATGTCCAAGGTCTATTTTGGCCTGTCGGGGTCGGATGCGAACGAAACCAACGTCAAGCTGATCTGGTATTACAACAACATCCTTGGCCGCCCCGAGAAGAAGAAAATCATCTCGCGTTGGCGGGGCTATCACGGGTCCGGCTTGATGACCGGCTCGCTGACCGGGCTTGAGCTGTTTCACAAGAAATTCGACCTGCCGCTGGCGCAGGTGATCCATACCGAGGCGCCCTATTACTTCCGCCGCCCCAAGGCCGAGATGTCCGAAGCCGAATTCACCGCCCATTGCGTGGCCGAGCTTGAGGCGCTGATCGCGCGCGAGGGCGCAGACACCATCGCGGCTTTTATCGGTGAACCGATTCTGGGCACAGGCGGCATCGTGCCCCCGCCCGCAGGCTATTGGCCCGCGATTCAGGCCGTGTTGGACAAGCACGACATCTTGCTGGTCGCGGATGAGGTGGTCACGGGGTTCGGCCGGCTCGGCACGATGTTTGGCTCGGATCACTACGGCATGAAGCCCGATCTGATCACCATCGCCAAGGGGCTGACCTCGGCCTACGCGCCGCTCTCGGGTTCCATCGTGGGCGAGAAGATGTGGAAAGTGCTGGAACAAGGCACCGATGAAAATGGCCCGATCGGCCATGGCTGGACCTATTCGGCGCACCCGATCGGGGCGGCGGCGGGCGTGGCCAACCTGCGCCTGATCGACAAGCTGGGGCTGGTCGCCAATGCTGGATCGGTGGGCAAATACCTTAACGATGCGATGCGCGACGCGATTGGCGATCATGCCCATGTCGGCGATGTGCGCGGCGAGGGGATGCTCTGCGCGATTGAGTTCGTGAAAGATCGCAATGCCCGGACCTTCTTTGATCCCGCCGACAAGATCGGCGCGAAACTGGCGGGTGCAATGGTCGAGCGCGGCGTGATCGCGCGGGCAATGCCGCAGGGCGATATCTTGGGCTTCGCGCCGCCGCTTTGTCTTACCGAAGCCGAGGCCGATCAGATCGTTGCGACCACCGCAGAGGCTGTGAAATCCGTGTTGGGCTAAGCCCTGAGCGCCAAACATCTGAAAGGGGGCGGCTTATCACGAGCCGCCCCTTAAATTTTGTCGCCCTTTGCGAAACAACGCCATATTCCTGCCCCGATCTGTCGCTAAATTCGGGGCAAATGAGCAGCACCAGTTCTGATATTCCGGCCCCAAGCCCACCCCTGCCCCGCAAATGGCGCGACCGCGCATTGCTGGGTGGACTTTTGGCGTTGCTGGGGGCCGGGCTGATCGGCTTGGTTTCGGCCACCGGATGGCGCGAAACGCTGGCCCAGATTTCGCGCCTTCATCTGTGGCAAATTGCGGGGCTTTTGGGCCTGTCGCTGGCCAATTACCTGTTGCGCAGCCTGCGCTGGCATGTGCTGGCGCGCCGTCTTGGCCTGCCCACCACTCTGATCCAGAACACGCGCCACTTCCTGGGTGGGTTCGCGATGTCGGTCACCCCGGGACGCGTTGGGGAACTCGTGCGGATGCGCTGGCTCAAACGCGAAACCGGTTGGGCGGTGGAACGCACCGCGCCGCTGGTGCTGATGGATCGTGCCGGAGATTTGGCCGTGATGGCGCTCATCTTGGGGCTGTCGGTTTCGCTTGCCGCAGGCGGGATCGCGGGCGCATTGCCTGTCACGCTGCTGGCCTTTGGCGCGGCGATCATTGTCACGCGCCCGCGCCTTCTGGCCGCGCTGATCACCTATTCGTACCGCGCCAGCGGCCGGGCTGCGCGCATCTTTGCCCGCGCGCGCGGGGCGGCACGCTCGCTCAACCGCTTTACCCATGGACCCACGCTGATCATCGCGCTCGGCTTTGGCCTGATCGGCTGGCTGGCCGAGGGCTATGCCTTTCATCTGCTTTTGGGCTGGATGGGGGCCGATATCGGGCTGTGGAAAGCGGTCGCGATCTTTGTCTTTTCGACTTTGGCAGGCGGGCTGACGGGCGCGCCCGGCGGGCTAGGCGGTGCAGAGGCCGCAATGGTCGCGCTGCTCTCGCTCGATGGTGTGCCGCTTGAAGTCTCGGTGCCCGCCACCGCCATTATTCGGCTGACCACCTTGTGGTTTGCCATCGCAATCGGTCTGGCGGTGTTTCCGTTGGCCGAGCGCGCCTCTCAAAAGGGCCGCATATAAGGCCCCATGACACGAGCAGTATGATGGACTGGAAAGACAGCGAATATGCCGGTTGGGGCCGCGCACTGCGTGCCAAAGGCGCGATTGCGCGCCCGGATACACGCGCGGCCCTAAACCGGCTCGAAGCCGCGCCGGCTTTTGGCATGCGTCGCTCTTACGGCGATGCTGCGCTCAATTCCGATGGCCGCGCCGTGGATATGAGCGGCCTTGACCGCTTCATCGCCTTTGATCCCGACACTGGCCAGTTGCAGGTCGAGGCGGGCGCACGGATCGGCGAAATCGCGAGCGCCTTCGCGCCGCGCGGATGGCTGCCCGCCGTGATGCCCGGCACCGGGTTCGCCACGATCGGCGGCTGTATTGCGCAAGATGTGCATGGCAAGAACCACCATCATATGGGCAGCTTTGGCCAACATGTTAGCGAACTCGTTTTGCTGCAAAAGGGCCGCGAACGGATCGTGAAACCGGGCACTGCGCTGTTCAAGGCAACGCTGGGCGGGCTTGGCCAAACTGGCGTGATCTTGCGCGCGACGATCCAGATGCAGCGCTGCGCAGGCGATGTGATGCTGGTGACCGAACGCCGCGCGCCCGATTGGGAGACCCATCTGGCGCTGCTGGATGCCTCCACCGCCAGCTACACCGTGGGCTGGATCGACGCCACCGCAACGGGCGATGCACTTGGGCGCGGGATTGTCGAAGAAGGCGAAAGCGCCGCGGGCCTTGTAAAGCCGCGAAAGGGCACGCGCAAAGTGCCGCTGGACGCCCCGCATTTCGCATTGGCAGCCCCCGTCGTGCGCGCCTTCAACTGGGCGTATTTTCACCGCGTGCCCGCGCGGGGCCGCTCGGTCGTGCGCCCATTGCAAGATTTTTTCTTCCCGCTCGACAAGATCCACGACTGGAACCGGCTTTATGGCAAGCGCGGCTTTCACCAGTTTCAATGCGTCGTGCCGCTTGAGGCCGCAGACAGCCTGCGCGCGATGCTGGCTGAAATCGCGGGATCTGGGCTGGCCTCCCCACTGGCCGTTCTCAAACGGATGGGACCGGGTCGCGCGGGGTATCTCAGCTTCCCGATGGAGGGCTATACACTCGCCATCGATTTCCCCAATCGCCCCGCCGCGCGCGACCTGATCAAACGGCTCGAGGCGCGCGCTGCCGAGGCGGGGGGCAGACTATATTTCGCCAAGGACAGTCTGGCTCAAGGCGAACAGATCGCCGCGATGTATCCAGACTTGCCGAAATGGCAGACAGAAGTGGCCAAGGCCGACCCGGCGGGGGCATTGGAAACCGACATGACCCGCCGGTTGAAACTTAGGAGTGCGACATGAACAGCAGTTGGATTATCTTGGGCGCAACCTCGGGAATTGCCCGCGCTGTGATCCGCAAACTCGCCGCCCAAGGCCACGCAATGTTTCTGGCAGGTCGCAATATAAGCGAGCTCGAGGCAATCGCCGCCGATTGCCGCCTGCGCGGAGCTCGTATGGCCGAGGTGATGAGCTTTGATGCGCGCGACGCCAGCAATTACGGCCAGCTTATTGCGCGGCTGCGCGATGAAGAGGGCGAACTGAACTGCGCCGTTTTCACCGGCTCAATGCCCGACCAAGAGGTGATCGACGCGAATCCGAACATGATCGAAGGCGTTCTGGCCGACAACCTGACGGGCCCTGCGACCTTCTTGACGATGCTTGCCCCCTTGATGGAGGAACGCGGCTGCGGCGCGATTGCGGGCGTGGGCTCGGTCGCGGGGGATCGCGGACGGCTGGGCAACTATGTCTATGGCGCCGCCAAAGCGGGTTTTGCCACCTATCTCTCGGGGCTGCGCAACCGGCTGGGCCGCTCGGGCGTACATGTGATGACGATCAAACCCGGCCCGGTGGACACGCCCATGACCTACGGCATGAAACTGCCGCTCATGACCACGCCGGACGCGGTGGCCGAGGACATCCTCAACGGCCTGAAGCGTAAAACCAACGTTCTTTATACACGCAAAATCTGGCGGCTCGTGATGGGGATTATCCGCGTCATTCCCGAACCGATTTTCAAGAAAATGTCGATCTGAGGCTTTTCCTCAGCGTTGGATGCCTCCGGCGGGAGTATTTTGAGCTAGATGAAATGAGGATTTCTTTCATCTAGCGCGAAATACTCCACGGGGGTCTGGGGGTGTGAAACCCCCAGCGCGCCGCCATACTTAGCCGCCGAACCAGATCGCCCAAAGGCCAGCCGCCCAAAACATCAGCGACAGCATGATCATGATCAGCCCCAGCCCGAATTTGTCACGCATGGCAAAGACGATCGGGTCGTAATCCTGTTTGCCAAACCAGCCCAGCGCAACCATTCGGATCAACCACCAGCCCAGCGGGATCATCGCGATCCACATCAGCCAGGTGTCGGGATATAACATCTCGCCTTGAACCGAGACGCTGTAGAGAAAAAACACCAACAGCGCAGCAAACACGCCCAGCCCCGCGACGTTCAACAAATCGCCCCGATCTTGTCGACCATAGCCGCGCCCGGGCAAGCGCTCGTCCGAGGTAGCAAGCGTCAATTCGGTCAGCCGTTTGACACATCCCAGCGCGATAAATACCGGGAAGATGAAGATCAGCATATAGACGGACACATCGACCTGCCCTGCCGCCGCCCCCGCCACGACGCGTATCGTATAAAGTGAGGCGAGCGTGGCGATATCGACCCAGCGCATCCGTTTAAGTTTCAACGAATAGGCCAGCGACGTGAGCATATAAAGCACCACGATGCCGAAGAAGGCCGTGTTGAGTGCCCCGGCAATAGCGAGCGCGCCGAGCGCGAGCACCACGAACGCCATCATGCCAATTTTAATCGGCACGGCCCCGCTCGCAAAGGGACGACGGCATTTCGTCGGATGCAGCCGGTCCGCTTCGAGATCGAGCAGATCGTTGATGATATAGATTGAGGAGGCCGCGAAAGAGAACGCGATGATGCCCAGCAAGATCGGCCCCAGCGTGATCATGTCAAAGCGGTGTGACGCGATCAGCGGCAGCAGGAGCAGCACGTTCTTGACCCATTGATGGGGCCGAATCGCCCTGATGAGCGCGCGCCACGACCAACCGCCCTCAAGTTCACTAACCTTGGGCAAAGATTTGGCCGCTGCAACATCACCCACGACCAGCGCACGCTCGGCATGGGTCCAGATCGCCATATCAGTGGCTTCGTTCCCCGCGTAGTCGAACCCTTTCTCACCATAGGCATTAACCAAAGCCTGCGCCTTGGCCGCGCCCTTAAGATTGGTTTCCCCATCGGAGGCAAAGACATGTTCGGATAAACCATGCGCCGCAGCCAGCGCCTTGACTTGTGTCTCATCGGAAGCCGAGGCCAGCACAATCTCGCGCCCCTCTTCCTGCGCCTGCCTGACCTCGGCGGCCACCGAAGGCGTCACCGGCATCAGATCAAGGCGCAAGGTCACGATGCGCGCCAATTCGGCCTTGAGCTTGGCGGGCTGCGAAAAGAACCGGGCTGCCGCGCGCAATGTCGGGAACGGCGCACGACCCAACCCAGCCCAGAACGCTTCGAACAAAAGATCGGTTCTCAAGAATGTGCCGTCGACATCAAGCACAAGCGGTCTTTTCTGATCCATTCCTAGCCTTTCACTCGAAACACACAGCCATCGCTGACCAGCTGCGGCGGCGTCATGCACAAGCCACGCGCGACCGCCCAGGCCGCCAGCACCTTGGGCACGTAGTCGCGCGTCTCCGCAAAGGGCGGAACGCCGTCATTCTTCTTCACGTTGTTCTCGCCCGAGTTATAGGCCGCAATGACCATCAGCGGATCGCGGTCAAACTCTTTCATCAGCCAGTCCAGATAGGTGACGCCACCCGAAATGTTCTGCGCTGGGTCCTTGCTATCTGCGACATCAAAGCGATCGGCAGTGGCCGGGATCAATTGCATCAGCCCAACCGCCCCCGCATGGCTGACCGCCGCATGGTTGCCTCCTGATTCCACCGAGATCATGGCCAGAACAAGCGCGGGCGAAACTTCGGTGCCGATCGTGGCCTTTAGAATATCTCTGCCGTGGGCGCGCGCGATCTGGGCCAGATCCGCCAAACGCGGCGCGTTCACCCCCACGCCTTTGGGTCCTTGCGACAAAGCGGCCACCGCAGAGTCAAAGCGCCCCGCGCGGTCTTCGATCTTGGGCGAGATCATTTTCCAATACCAAGAATATTTCGCGCGACCTTTGGGTGCACTTGGCCCGGTGCTCGACTTTGTATCGGTATCGGCGGACGGCTTGGTCAAGGGCTGCCAGGGGGCATTCGCCATCGCGGCGAGTTCGCGCTTTTGCTCAACGGGGTCGATTTGAATCGTGATGAACTGCTTGGTGCCCGGTTTGGGCGGCACCAAACGCTTTGCCTGCCAATGGCTCCCCGTCGGCGCGGACATATCGGCCCGGGCCGGCAATGCGGCCATCGCCGCAAAGACCGCAATCGTCACTGCTTGTATCGCGCGCATTGCGCCACCCGCTCGTTGCCCCGCGCAGCTCTATCGGCCACGTCTGATGCGTTTATAGGCAAAACCGGGCAAAAAAATCTAGAGAATCAAGCACTCAGCGGGACGATTCGCGGCAAAGAGGCGACCGGGCAACAGCAATGCGCCTCACGGACAAAAATTAGTAAAATTGGTTTATCGTTTTATTACAAAAGCTTAACCATATCGCCCCATAAAAGTTAAGCATTCGTAAAAACGCCCGAACCTTGCCCCAATCCCGCCACCTTCTGGGTTCCTTATGTCCTCATGCCGCAAGACGGGGACCAAGGTCAGGACTGGTCGAGAACTCGAACCGCGGATGTGCAAAGCAAACCTAGGAGAGAGACCCATGATGAAATTTTTCAAACTCAAGAAGTTCCACAACGAAGAAGACGGCGCAGTGACCGTTGACTGGGTTGTGCTGACCGCAGCCGTCGTTGGTCTGGGCGCCGCAGCGATGACGCTGGTGAGCAAAAAGACCGGCGTTCTGACCTCGAGCATTGGCAACTATCTCGGTTCGGCTTCGATCGCGACCGACTTCGCGAAATAATCAGCGCTTCCAGGGCGACGCCTTGCAGCGCAACAAAGCCGCTCCTTCGGGGCGGCTTTTTCCTGTCCCAGCATAGCCAAAGCACAGAATTGCGCGGGAAATACCTTGAAAGAGATCGTGTTACGCCCAATTCCGGCCGTTTTTGAGCGTCAGAATATAGACATACCGCGACGCAAGGCTGAGGCCGAAAGGACGCGGGCCTTGCAACCAAACCCTGGAGAAGA
Organism: Thioclava arctica; assembly: GCF_040892615.1. Taxonomy (NCBI): domain Bacteria; kingdom Pseudomonadati; phylum Pseudomonadota; class Alphaproteobacteria; order Rhodobacterales; family Paracoccaceae; genus Thioclava; species Thioclava arctica. The sequence goes on along the minus strand of NZ_JBFRYC010000005.1, from coordinate 148 downwards.
CCCATGATGAAATTTTTCAAACTCAAGAAGTTCCACAACGAAGAAGACGGCGCAGTGACCGTTGACTGGGTTGTTCTGACCGCAGCTGTTGTCGGACTGGGCGCCGCAGCGATGACGCTGGTGAGCAAAAAGACCGGCGTTCTGACTT